>NZ_JAQIHG010000013.1:0-70647 GCF_035916735.1 Acinetobacter minutum | reverse complement strand
ATTGCTAATTGACGGATGCGAATCGCGGCGGAAAGACCTGCAGGTCCGGCACCAACGATGACGACATCAAACTCCATCGATTCACGTTCGATGTGTTCCATGTAGGACTCCTCATATTGCTAAGGGTGGCAACCGAAATGAGAAAAACGGTGCTGCCATGAGTGTTCTGAATTGCCAGACACAAAATCGCTCTCGTGTCTTGAAAAATTTGGGCTAGTATAGTTTCAAACCTTGATCTAGCCAATCGGCTGAGTCGTATTAATTTCCCATCCGCAAGGCATAAACCATGGTAAAGCAAGCTAATTCAAACGATGCGGTGAAAAAAGAACCGTTGGGCGATGATAAAAATTTACTGGACATCGCACAATACTTAAAAGATATACAGCAAAGTCAGAAAAGATCGGTTCCCCCTCTTGACCAGTGGCATCCGCAGCATTGCGGCAAAATGGATTTGCGTATCCAGGCCAATGGCGAATGGTGGCATGAAGGGCAGCGCATCCAGCGTCAGGCCATGGTTGAACTGTTTTCCACTGTACTGTGGAAAGAAGAAGACAAGTTCTATCTGAAAACCCCGGTTGAGCAGATTGAGATTGAAGTCGAGGATGAACCGTTTCTGGTCAATCAAATTGATCAGGTTGAAATTGGAGGCAAAACCTATTTGCAATGCCGTACGGCACAACAGGATGTAGTGATTGTAGATGTCGAGCATCCGATTTTTATGCGTGATTATCAAGGCGAACGACGTCCGTATATCCATGTCCGCTTTGGCATGAATGCCTTGATCCAACGCCAAGCCTTCTATCATCTGGTGAGTTACGGCGAGCTGATTGAAGACGCCGATGGGCAGACCATTTTGCAGCTACAAAGTGGTGATTTGCACTTGCAATTAGGCACTTGAGGTTTAAGCTTTACACTTTGAAACGTGCAAAACCTGAAAGTAATGCCATGAGTGCCATCCAGCCTGTTTTTCTGTTGCAAGATCCAATGCCTCAAGCGACACCCGACGCGCCGATCGGTATTTTTGATTCTGGCATTGGTGGACTCTCGGTTGCACTGGAAATTGCCCGGCATTTACCTAATGAGCGGATTGTCTATTATGCCGATACTGCACATGTGCCTTATGGTTCACGTCAGGATGAGGATATTCGCCAGCTGACCGCCCAAGCCGTGGAATGGTTGTACCGACAAGGGTGTAAAGTGGCAGTCGTGGCCTGTAATACAGCTTCGGCCTTTAGTCTGGATTATTTGCGCGAATATTATGGAGAAAGTTTCCCGATTATTGGGCTGGTTCCCGCGCTAAAACCAGCGGTATTACAAAGTAAAACTAAGGTGGTGGCTGTGTTGGCGACACCCGCCACATTTCGCGGTAAATTGATCAAGGATGTCATCGAGAAATTTGCCTTACCTGCAGGGGTAGAGGTGTTGCCTGTCACCTGTCTGGATCTGGTGCCTTTCGTGGAAAAAGGCCTGCAAATGAGTCCGCTCTGTTTAAATACACTGAAGGAAATTTTGCAACCTGTGGTGGATCAGGGGGCCGATTTTCTGGTGCTGGGTTGTACCCATTATCCTTTTCTTAAAGAGGCGATTCAGTCGATTTTTGCTGAACAGCTCAGCCTTATTGATTCAGGTCAGGCGGTTGCACGACAAACAGCGCGTATTCTGATCAAACATGGTTTATTATCTGAACAGCAACTGGATAATCACATTCGAATTAAATGTTTTGTTAGTGGGCAAAATGCCGAGGAATTGCGAAGTATTTTGCAGCATCTTCTGCCGGAAGATTTAACTTGGAGTATTGAAAATATTCGTGTTTCTCACATCTTGTGATATAAGATAGTCAGCTTAAATAATTATATTTTTTGAAATTTTAAATTGGGGGTGTTCATATCGGTCACGGCTAGGGATTGAGGCTGCGATATGAAAAAGTAATGAGGAATACCCATGCTGGATAAGCGCTATCAGGTTTTTATCTCGACTTCGGGCAGTGACATGCAACCGGAGCGTATGATGTTGGCCCAAACTTTGGTGGGCATGGGTTTTTTTTCATGGGGATTGGAGCAGCGTACCCCTTTAAGTACGGCATTTGCCCGTCGCCAGATTGATGATTGTGATTATGTGGTGATTCTGCTCGGTAGCCAGTATGGTGAGCAGTCGGTTTCTGGCGTAGGTTACATGCATCTTGAATATATTTATGCAGTGACCAAACAGAAGCCGATTATTGTCTTTATGCACGAGGATCCCGATTCGCGTGATCCCGCATTGCATGATGAAAAGCCGGAATTACAGGCCAAATTCAAAGAGTTTCGCAAACTGCTACAGCAGGAAGTGGATCAGGTCTTTACCTACCGAACTTTGCGTGATCTAGAGTTGGCAGTACGCTATAACATGCCACAAATGCTTGAACGTTATCCTGTGGTCGGCTGGGTACGCCCACAAAATATTCAGGTGTTGCAGGATGAAATTGACCGTTTAAAGGAGCAACTACAGCACTTGGAAACTGAAATGGGTGCGCGTGATGCCGACCCGTTCCTGAACCTGCCAAAAGCCTCAATGCATGAAATGTTTGCGTTTGAATACCGCATGCATGCTTATCAGGATGGTAATTTTAGCGAGCTAAAAGCACAGCGCAAACTGACCTGGGCGCAGCTTCTGTCCGTTTTAGGCCCAACTTTCAAACAGCCTACGCCGGAAGAGTATTTTTCCAAGCGTATGAATGAATATCTGAATCAAACCGGTATTGATGATGCCCGCCTGGAAATGCCGCGCGCGCATGCAGTTGCGCGTTGTCAGATCAATATCCGAGCGTTACATAGCATCAAAATGCAGATGCGCCAGAATGACTGGATTGTCCCGACGGCGCGTGATGACCGACAGCGCATGTTGTGGCAGCTAACGGCGAAAGGCCAAAAACTGCTGGATAGTAATTTGCTAGATAACGATCGAATTTTTCAATTCAGGTCGACATATTAATCAATCTCAAGCATCAGGATAAACTGTTAAAGTAAGCCGATTCATTGCCGCTGACTGAATAGGAACCTTTATGTTTTCAGCACCTAAACCGAAAGTGACCGTGATCCTGGCCAACTTAGGTACGCCTGATGCAGCTACCGTCCCTGCGGTACGCCGATTCTTAAAACAGTTTTTATCTGATCAGCGGGTGATTGAAATTCCCAAACCAATTTGGCAGATCATTTTAAACCTGTTCATCCTGCCATTTCGTCCGAAACGTGTGGCGCATGCTTATGCACAGGTGTGGTCAGTTGATTCTCCCATGCGTGAAATTCTGTTTGATCAGGTCGAACAGGTCAAAACACGTTTACTGCAGCAATATCCTGAGCTCGATCTCACGATTGTGCCCGCCATGACGTATGGCAATCCGGGGATTGGGCCTTTATTGCAGCAGCTCAGCCAGAATCCACCGGATCACATTGTGCTGTTGCCTTTATTTCCGCAGTATTCAGCTACCTCGACAGCACCGTTATATGATGCGTTTGCCAAATGGATTCTAAAGCAGCGTAATTTACCGGGGCTGACCTTTATTCGCGATTATTATCAGCATCCCTTATTTATTCAGGCCCTGGCACAAAGTGTACGTGACTATCAGGCTGAACACGGTAAACCGGAAAAGCTGCTGATGTCGTTCCACGGTATTCCACAGCCTTATGCGGATAAGGGCGATCCTTATGCGGATCGGTGCCGCGTGACTGCTGCACTGGTTGCTCAAGCACTCAACTTGCGGGAACATGAATGGGCTATCAGTTTCCAGTCACGTTTTGGCAAGCAGGAGTGGGTCAAACCGTATACCGATGCCTTGTTGGAACAATGGGGACGTGAAGGCGTGCAATCGGTACAAGTATTGAGTCCGGCATTTTCAGCGGACTGTCTGGAAACGCTGGAAGAATTGGCGATCCAGAATGCCGAACTGTTTCAGGAAGCGGGTGGCGGCAGCTATGCTTATATTCCGGCATTGAACAGTCGGCCCCAACATATCGATTTATTGACGACACTGCTGCAAGCGACTCTAGATAGCCTGCAACAAACTTTTATCCGTTAAGCTCAGCGCCCGAGGAAACCATGCTACAAGTCAAGATTGTACCCGTTACTGCTTTTGCGCAAAACTGTTCCATCCTTTGGGACAGTGAAAGCAAAGAAGCGATCCTGATTGATGCCGGTGGCGAAGCTGGAAAGCTACAGCAGGAAGTTGCTGGCTTGGGTCTAACGGTCAAAGCCTTGTGGCTCACGCACGGCCATCTTGATCATGCTGGTGCAGTGGGTGAGCTGGCGCGTGTCTGGCAGATACCGGTCATCGGGCCGCATGAAGACGACCAGTTCTGGCTGGATCAGATTCAGGAATCCTCAGCACGTTATGGTTTCCCCATTCCAGAGCCGGTCGTGGTGGATCAATGGCTGCAAGGCGGAGAAATCCTGAAACTGGGTGAGCATGAATTTGAAGTGCGTCATGCACCGGGCCATACGCCTGGGCATGTGATGTTTTATAACGCGGCACATGGCCTGCTCTGGACCGGAGATGTGCTGTTTAAAGGCTCGATTGGCCGTACGGATTTTCCACGCGGGAATTTTGACCAACTGATGGCATCCATCCAGCGTGAGTGTTTCAGTTTACCCGATGAAACCCGGTTTATTTCTGGTCATGGTCCACTCAGTACCATCGGCTATGAAAAGCAGTTCAATCCTTTTGTCGCGGGAAAAGCCGGTTAATCTGCGGTCAGATCTCATGTCAAAAACCTCGGTCAAGCCGAGGTTTTTTTATTATTCGTTTTCTGAGGGATCACCTAAGGCCATCGGGGCATCTTGGGTTGGCAGTTTATATTCTTCATTGGCCCAGGCACCCAAATCGATCAGTTTGCAGCGCTCCGAACAGAAAGGACGGAAAGGATTGTCTTCCCATTGGCTCGGTTGACCACAGCGTGGGCAGGGAAAGGTACGGGGCATTTCATTTTCCTCATTCAAGGGTGATGCAGCGATTTCATCGCGCTCATGCTAGACTGATGCGGTTTTTTGTTTAGTTTGGTCTGATTATGCCGATTCGTCAATTTCAAGCTCAGCGTATGCAAGCCCCGCGTGATTTTCAAGCGATCTCGTCGCAACCGATTTGTCTGGAAATTGGTGCAGGCAAAGGCAAACATGCTCTGCAGTTTACTGCACAGCATCCGCAGCAGCATTTAGTGGCAATTGAACGAACCCGGGAAAAGTTTGAGGCGATGCAGAAACAGCATCAACAGGAAGGCCAAAAAAATCTGCAACCGGTTCATGCTGATGCTCTGCCATGGGTGGTGCATGCGCTTTATCCCCAGCAGGTTGAGCAGTGTTTTATTCTGTATCCGAATCCGGAACCGCATAATCCGGCGCAGCGCTGGCTGAATATGCCTTTTTTTGAATTTCTGTTATCGCGTTTGCAACCGAAGGGTCAGATTACCCTGGCGAGTAATATTCCTGATTACATTGCGGAAGCTGAACAGCAATTGCAGCAGGTCTGGCAATTGCCTTATATCAAGGAAGTGATCCCGGCAACTTCAGCACGTACCCATTTTGAAATCAAATATCTGGAACGTGGGGAGTTGTGCCAGCAATTGGTGATTAGTAAACCTGAAACCTACCAGACTCGCTTTGATGACTTTATGCCATTATTGGGCCAGTCTCATGCCGAATAAGCGCATCGCGATTGTCGGGGCAGGACCTGCAGGATTGATGGCTGCGGAAGTCCTGAGCCAGTATGACTATGACATTCATGTCTATGAACAAAAACCTTCGGCAGCACGTAAATTCTTGATGGCCGGTAAAACCGGACTGAATATTTCCCATGCTGAAGACATTGCACAGTTCTTGCAGCGTTATGATCATCTGGATTGGCTCGCTCCTTGGATTCGCCGTTGGGATGCGACCTGGATTCGGCAATGGATGACGGATCTCGGCGTTGAATCGTATGTCGGTTCATCGGGCCGGATTTTTCCGGTTGAAATGAAAGCGGCTCCGCTGTTACGTGCCTGGTTAAAACGTCTCACGGGGCAAGGCGTTAAATTTCATTACCGTCATGTCTGTTTGGGCCTGGAAGGACAGCAGTTGCATTTTCAGGATCTGAAACAGGCTGATCAATCGGTTCAGACCGGGCATTTTGATGCGATTGTGCTGGCCTGTGGTGCAGTTTCTTGGCCGCAACTCGGCAGTAATGGCACTTGGCAGCAATGGCTCAAGTCTGAACAGATACAGCCTTTCCAGCCGAGCAATGCCGGAGTGGAAAGACCTTGGTCCAGTTTTATGCAGCCGGTTTTTGGCCAGCCACTCAAACGGGTCGAGGCTTGGGTACAGTCTGAACAGAAAACCATGGGTGATATTGTGATTACCCAGTATGGTCTGGAAAGTGGCTTGATTTACAAACAGGGTCGTGCCTTACGTCAGTTGCAACAACAGCAACAGCCGATGTGTTTGCATCTGGATCTGTTACCGGCATTGAGCCAGGCTGAACTGGCAAAAAAACTGGTGCCCAGTAAAAAACAATCTTTAAGCAATGTCTGGCGCAAAGCTGGACTAGATACGGTGAAGGCCAGTCTGATTCGTGAACTGGTCGATAAAGCGCTTTGGCAAGATGCGGCAGCCTTGGCAGCCAAGATCAAAGATTTAGCGGTTGAAATTGAAGGATTTCGCCCGATTGAAGAAGCGATCAGTTGTGCGGGTGGGGTAAAACAATCGGCTTTGACACCAGAATTACAATTGAAATCACATCCCGGCATTTTTTGCTGTGGTGAAATGCTGGATTGGGATGCTCCGACCGGGGGCTATTTACTCACCGCCTGCTTTGCCACGGGACGTGCAGCAGGAGAAGGCGTTCACCAGGTACTGTCGACTAGATCCCTTGTTGGCTGCTGAAGATCAGCTCGGTCTGCCGCTGCATAAAAAATAAAAGAGCCGATGAGAAGACTCTTTTATTTTGGGTGTACAGCATGATTTCTGCTTGTGCACTCGATTATTTTTCGCTGAGTGCCTGACCTGAAAACTGAATACCTGCCCAGCCATTTTGCATAAACTGACGGATATTCTGGTGATCCGTGGCTTCTGGCGTTGCCAGTACCGCTGCATAGTGTTCAGCAAAGAGGCTGAGGGTTTGAGCTTGATCCAAACCATTCAGCTGGGCAAATGAAAACACTTTGGCACTGCCCTGGTTCTCAGTCGCTGCATTGGCTTGCTGGCCATTGGTAAATGCAGTAGGGGTATGGGTATAACGTGCATCAATATAAGCGATGACATCGGCAAATTTAGCTTCACCCGCTTGCAGCTGTGCCAATAAATCTTGAGCCATATTTTCCTCAATTGCTTGAAAAACAGAGCGCTCTAGCATAACGGTTTTATCCGGGTTTTGCCTGTATCACTGCTGAATTTTTTCTCCTACAGGGAGTGTTGGGGAGAATTTTTGGATTTATCCACAAGCTTGCGATTACAATGTGGATATCTCGGGCACACTGGAAACTGTAATGAACTGGCTGCTGGTCGCATGTGGGGGCGCAATAGGCGCAACGTTACGTTATGCTGCAAGTTTGCTGCTGAAACCACATGGACTGTTTCCCTGGCCGACCTGGTGGGTCAACTTGTTGGGCTGCTTTTGTGCTGGACTGTTTCTGGCCCTGTGTCAGAAATATCCTGCATTACAGCAGGAAACCCGTCTCTTTTTGATGGTCGGGATTTTAGGGGGCTTTACCACATTTTCCAGTTTTGGTCTGGAAACCTTTCAATTGTTACGTCATGGCCAACACATGCTGACCTTGCTGTATGTGCTTTCGACGCTGTTTTTAGGGGTGCTGGTTCTGGCACTGGGTTTTTATCTGGCGCAATACCTGTTGGCGAGCAAAAGCCTCTAAGCAAAAAAAGAAGTCTAAGCGAAATGAGGCGTCTTAGACTTCTAAAGGAGTTAATACATTCACCGGGGTTGCAACTCCGCTAGCGCTTATGCTTAAAGCGTGCAAAACGTTTGTTAAAGCTTGCCACACGTCCTTCATTGCTCGCCTGACGTACTTCACCGGTATAGAACGGATGTGAAGCGCTGGAGATATCCAAAGTCACGTAAGGATAGATTTGACCTTGATATTCTTTGGTTTGTTTGCTCTGTAAGGTACTGCGTGTCAAAAAGTACACATCAGCATTGGTATCGTGAAACAGTACCTGCTGATAGGTGGGATGGATATCTTTGCGCATTTTTTCCTCTGAATTGTCTTGCTTTGATGTAATGTTATAATATTACATCAAGATAAGAAAATCATGCAACTCCCAAAGGAGTTGCTGAAAAATGCGAGGGATGAGGGTGATTCGGTTAAGGGGCGGAAGGAATCAGCTGTTCAAAAATGTCATTCACGTTGTCATGGACTTTTAAGTGAATCAGGTTCCAGTAATGGCCGGAAATGGTTCGGTTCACCATAAGCGTGTCAGGTGAAGGTTTAAATACGTCCCAGTATTTGAGCGAACGTTTCACCAGTAACATGCCGTCATGATGGGCGGAGTTTTCTGCAAAATCGTAATGCGTGGTCAATGGCCGTAACAGGACCTCTAGCCACTCCTGATACAATTCTTCAGGGAACTGCCCTTTGGCTGCCAGGGCATGTAAGGCATCCAGTTGCTGTTCAATTTCAGCAATATTACCGCGGCGTGATGCACGAACCAGGGTTTTAAAGTGCTCAACGATCTCTGTGCTCAAGGTTTTGACACCCCCGTAATCATAAATGATTACGCTGCCATCCGGGCGGAACGCAAAGTTGCCGGGATGTGGATCACAATGAAACCGCTTGAGGAAAAAGATTTCTTGCCCCATTGCGCTGAGCAGACGACGTCCCAGTTCGTTCCGGACTTCGAGGGGCCAACTACTCGCCGTTTCGATACTGTCACCACGTTCCATACTCAGGGTCAGTACACGGCGGGTTGAATATTCGGGATAGACGCGTGGAATAATGATCTTGTCATCCAGGGCAGCATGAAAGGTACGGAAGACCTGTAAATTCTGCGCTTCGATTTCATAGTTCAGTTCAGCACTCAGGCTGTCCTGAATTTCTTCAAACAGACGGTCCTGTAATTTCTTATCGACTTTTAATACACCCATCAGGCGTAAAGCCAAACGAACCTGTTTCAGGTCACTTTCACAGGCCTGATCCACGCCTGGATATTGTACCTTAACCACCACCTGTTCACCGCTTGGCAAGGTCGCTTTATGTACCTGACCAATTGATGCCGCTGCAAACGGTTCTGGATCAAAAGACTGAAATAGCACATTCAATGGCTTGCCGAGTTCTTTCTCAACTTGTGCCTGAATGGCAGCGAAGGGCATGGCCGGTGCCTGACGTTGCAGTTTAGAGATAGCCTTAGCAACCTCAGGCGGGAAAATGTCTTTGTATTGTGAGGCGATCTGTCCGACCTTCATCACCGCACCTTTCATTTCTCCCAAGGTCTCAGCAATCTGTATCCCGATATCCTGCAACAGCTTACTTTTGGCCTCGAGTTTCTTTTCCTCATCGGCCGTCAAATGACGGATGGAGTTCGTCATGGTTTTGCTGGCAATGCTGGCTGTCATACTGGCCAGTTTCATAAAACGCCGGCCGGGAGAACTGGAATGTTTAGCCATTCAAAGATACCTCAGAGAAGTCGAGAGATTGCATGCAGTTGTTGATCATAGGCGCTCGCTCAGCCTTTGCCTAGTTTTTATTGTTACTGGCCGATGAGCGCACTGTTCAGTTGTTATCTTATTCAATATAAACAGGTTATTCGAGAGAAAATTTTGCTTGAGCAGAAGCGGATTGCAGTATTTTTCTCGAAAGCGTGCTGCCTTAACCTGTATGGGAAAATTTTTGTTTTAAGCGCTGGTTGTTCTGATAGAGCCGGGTCAGCAGCAGGATACAGGCAACCGTGAGTCCAACAATCAGTCCGACCCAGACGCCACTGGCACCCAGGGAACTAAAACGCGCCAGATAAATACTGATCGGGAAAGCCACCACCCAGTAGGCGATCAAGGTGATCCACATCGGCCCTTGGGTATCCTGCATGCCACGTAAACAGCCTGCAGCACTGACCTGCCAGGCATCCATTAACTGATAGGCCAAAGCAAACAGCAGCAAATACATGGCAACCTGAGAAACAGCCGGATCACTGGTATAAATCGCAACAATCTGAGGCCGTGCCAAGGCAATAAACAGCATACAGGCCACGGCCAACAGGGTCGCACTGAATAGGCCTAGATGCTGGACTTTTTGCATAGCTACCCAATTCTGTTCACCATAATAGGTGCCGACACGAATGGTTAGTGCAATTGCCAGTGACAGGGGGATCATAAACAGTTGCGAGGTGACCGAAATGGCAATTTGATGGGCAGCAATGACGGTTTCACCGAGTGGGCTGAGAATAATCGCCGCCATACTGAACAGGCTGACTTCAAAAAAGATCGCCAGTCCAATTGGCAAACCCAGTTTTAAAATGCGTTTGAGCCAGATTGGATCCAGACGTTCCCAAGCAGCAAAGACTTGGGTTTTCTGATAGGCCTGGGCTTTGTAAATATAGCCAGCCAGGCTGATCAGCATCAGCCATTGCAGAATGGCCGTCGCAAAACCACAACCCGCACTGCCTAAAGCCGGAATCGGTCCCCAGCCATACATAAAGATCAGGTTCAGCGGTACCAGAACCAGCAGGGCGAGTAAGCCAATCGCGGTTACTGGTCGCGGATAACCCAATGCTTCAGAATAGCCTCTGAGTGCTGCATATAATGTCACGGCAGGCATGCCAAAACCGATGGCATGCAGGAACAGGCTGGCTTTTGGCAAGAGATTGTCCGGTACACCCAGAACCGGCAATAACAATGGCATCAGCTGTAAAATCAGTAAGGCAATAATTCCGAGTCCTAATGCGGCCCAGAGGGATTGCCGGGCGATGGTGGCGATCTTGTGTGGATCTCGGGCACCGTTAGCCTCTGCAACCAACGGAGTGGTGGCAATCATGATGCCACTGAACAGCAGCATGACCGGAATCCATAAACCGACCCCCACAGCAATCGCGGCCAGATCGGTCGGAGAAAGGCGTCCTGCCATAATGGTATCGATCAAGCCTAAGCCTGCCTGAGCAAACTGGGTCAGTAAAATCGGTAACATCAGACGGAACAGATGGATAAATTCAAAGCGGGTGCTGGTGGCTTTCGACACAAAAAATACTCGTTATCAACTGGACAGCAGCTGACTTATCGTTGCAAGGTGAGTATGACACCCACAAAGATCACGATTCCTCCGAGTAAACGCTGCCAGTTCACCGGAGCCTTTTCAGTGCCCAGCCAGCCGAAGTGATCCAGTAGCATCGACATCAGCAATTGCCCAAAAATAACCACACCAGAAAAGGTTAAAAATCCCATTTTCGGTGCAGTATAAATGCTGAAGCTGATCGCATAAACCCCTAGAAAGCCGCCTAACCAGAGAAACCAGGGGATTTGTGCCAGCTGCTGCAAACCAGGTTTTTCTGCGGGATGCAGCAGGACCATCACGGCTAACACGAGCGTGCCGATGAGAAAAGATAAAAAAGCGGCCTGAAGCGGAGAAGTCAGATATTCGCGCAGCTGTGTGTTGATCGCGGTCTGGATGGTCAACGCAATCCCGATGCCTAAGGTGAAAGGTAGAAGTCCTAACAGTTGTGCCGAAATTTTCATGGTCCGTTGATGCTGTAATTCTTCTTTAGTGATTCGAGGTTAGCATAAAACTGATGGCTTTCCGTCGGTGTATCCGTGTAGTCATGTTAAAATACAGGGCATTCCTGTAGACCTGTTCTGAGTATATTGTTTGGCTACCTTCGATCCGAAAACGATTCCGTTGTCGTTGTATATTCACATGCCGTGGTGTGTGCGCAAATGTCCCTATTGTGACTTTAATTCTCATGCCGTACCGGATGGTAAACTGACGCTGGATCTGGAACAGGAATATCTGCACGCCCTGGCTGAAGATTTTAAAACCCAATTGGATTTTGCGCAAAGCCGTTCTATCCACAGCATTTTTATTGGAGGGGGAACACCCTCGCTAATTTCTGCCCAAGGCTATCTGTGGCTGTTTGCTCAGTTACGTCATTTACTGCCGTTCCAAAGTGATTGTGAAATTACGTTGGAAGCCAATCCCGGTACCGTAGAGCATGATCCTTTTGCTGATTATTTGCAGGCTGGGATTAACCGGCTATCGATTGGGGTGCAAAGTTTTCACAGCGAGCAATTGCAACGCTTGGGACGTATCCATGGCCAGCAGGATGCCTTGTCTGCGATTCAGCAGGCGAAAGCAGCGGGCTTCCAGCGCATCAATGTTGATTTGATGCATGGCTTACCTGAACAGACCGTTGAGCAGGCACTGACAGATCTGCAACTCGCGGTAGAAGCGGGGGCAACGCATATTTCCTGGTATCAGCTGACGATTGAACCAAACACGGTCTTTTTCAGAACCCAGCCGCTACTGCCTTCGGATGAGGTGTTAGAAGATATTCAGGAGCAGGGGGAGGCCTATCTTAAGGCTCATGGTTTTGTGAACTATGAGGTCTCAGCGTGGCGTAAAGAACGTCCGTCAGCGCATAACCTGAATTATTGGCAGTTTGGCGATTATCTGGCGATTGGGGCGGGCGCCCATGGCAAGGTGACCTTACCGGAGGGTGTCTATCGTTTCCAGAAGACCCGTCTGCCGAAAGACTATCTGGCTAAAGTCCCTGCGGAACATTTGCAGTTTAAACCGGTCACGGCTGAAGAGTTACCTTTTGAGTTTATGATGAATGCACTGCGCTTGAATGATGGTGTAGACGCTCAGCTGTATGCGCAGCGAACCGGATTAGATTTAGCCGATTTGGATCAGGTCCTGACTTCTTTGCGACAGCGTAAATTGCTGGTTAATGATCCTCAGCGTTTGGCCTGTACCGAGCAGGGCCATGTGTTTTTAAATTCCGTGCTGGAAGAATTTTTGTAAGTGGTGGAAATGCTCCACCATGCTTTATTTTTTTCATTTTAAGCTGTCGCATCCATGCCAAGAAATTTAGCACTCGATTATCTCAAAATGGGGCTGGCCATCAGCATTGTGTTTTTACACACCCTGATTTTCTATGATCTTGCACCGTTATTGGGACATAGTCTGGTACAAGGCCTGTTTCGACTCGCGGTACCGGTTTTTTTGATCATTAGTGGCTATTATTTTTTTGGCATTCAGGAGGCCGAAAAATATAAAAAATGGCTATTCAGGATTGCCGGTTTATATCTACTCTGGACCCTGTTTTATGCCCCCATCTGGTGGACCGCGTACGCTTTTTATAATTGGCTGAATCTACTCTATGGCTATTTTGTCTTGTGGTATCTGGTTGGTGTACTACTCGGTGGTTCACTGCTCTATGTGCTGAGAAAATGCCATTCAGGCCTATTATTGGCTTGTGCTTTGCTGCTGTTTCTCGGCGGTTGGGCGATCCAGGAATTGGGCAATTTGCATGTGCTGAGCCCAGTGCTGGACCGGCGCTTTAATTTTGCGCCCTGGCATCGTAATTTTCTGCTGGTCAGTTTTCCTTTTCTGACTGTAGGTTTTTTACTGCGTAAGCACCGTGAGCAAATTACTGCGCGCTTTAAGGTCAAGTTATGGCATGTGGTATTGGCATTCACCGTGGTTCTGATGGAGTCAATAGCGAATTATTACTGGATCAGTAAAACGGAAGCGGTAGAACAGATGCTCTCGTTATTTGTAGCTGCGCCGTTGCTGTTTTTATATGTGTTGCAGCAGAAAATCATGGGAAACAATAAAGAACTGGCTAACCTTTCTACCGCGATTTTCTTTATACATCCCTTGTTTATTTATTTCCTTAAAAACCATTTCATTGGACAGCAAACGCTACTGAGTTTTATGGTGTTGCTATGTTCCCTCCTAGCTGGTTTTGTACTGGTCGCGCTGAATAAGAAACTGAAGTATCTGTTATAAATGGGCATAAAAAAGAGCGCCTTGGCGCTCTTTTTTACAGCGTTCTCAAATTAATAATCGAAACTGAAATGTTCTGCTGGTAATGCTGTCATGCTACGTGACGGATAAACCATCGCTTCTGCATGGCCTTGTGCCCGTGGTAACAGACGTTCAAAGTAGAATTGTGCCACCTTGATTTTGGCCTTATAAAATTCAGGCGTTTCCTGTCCGGTACCTGCTGCAAGATGATTAGAGGCTACGGCTGCCTGTTGAGCCCAGAAATAGCCCATCATCACATAGCCGGAGAACATCAAGAAATCAACCGATGCGCTGGATACAATGTCACGATCCTTACGCGCAGCTAGCAGAATACGCACAGTCAGAGTGTTCCATTGTGCGCAGAGTTTGGTGAGATCCCAGGCAAAACCGCGCATATATTTGTTACGCGCATGTAGGCCACAGAATTTGAGAATTTCTGAAGTGTAATCACGGATGACCTTGCCGCGCGAGTTCAATAAGACTTTACGACCGATCAAGTCCAGTGCCTGAACACCTGTAGTGCCTTCATACAGCATGGCAATGCGGGCATCACGCACGATTTGTTCCATGCCCCATTCCTTGATATAACCATGACCACCATAGACTTGCATGCCGTGGTTTGCAGCTTCGTAGCCCATTTCGGTGAGGAAACCCTTAAGAATCGGCGTATAGAAACCTAAGTGGTCATCTGCCGCCTGGAAGGCCGCCATATCACCCCGTTGCAAGGCATCGTTCATTTTATCGGCCAGCTGTGCAGCATGATAAATCATGGAACGGCCACCTTCTGCAATGGCTTTTTGCGTGAGCAGCATACGGCGTACATCGGCATGGTAAATGATTGGATCTGCAACCTTGTCTGGCTCTTTTTTACCAGACAGTGCGCGCATCGACAGACGTTCTTTGGCATACGGCAATGCTCCTTGGAACGCCAGTTCAGCATGAGCGATCCCTTGGATTGCGGTGCCAATCCGCGCGATATTCATGAAGGTAAACATGGCGTGCAAACCCTTATTCGGTTCACCAATCAGGAAGCCTTTTGCTTGGTCGAAATTCAGCACCGCGGTTGCTGAGGCACGAATCCCCATTTTGTGCTCAATGGAGCCACAAGTGACAGCGTTGCGTTCGCCCACCTGACCTTCGGCATTGGGCAGGAATTTCGGCACAATAAACAGCGAAATGCCTTTGGTCCCTTGTGGGGCATCGGGTAAACGTGCCAATACGATATGCACGATATTTTCTGTTAAATCATGCTCACCGGCAGAGATGAAGATTTTGGTACCGGAAATCTGATAGGTGCCATCTGCTTGCGGTTCTGCTTTGGTTTTGACCTGACCGAGGTCAGTACCACATTGCGGTTCGGTCAAACACATGGTGCCCGACCAAGTTCCCGCCACCAGATGTGGCATATAGGTTTTTTTCTGTGCATCGGTACCGTACTGCATGATGGTGCTCATACAGCCGACACTCAGTCCCGGATACATCTGGAAGGCCCAGTTGGCGGTGCCCATCATTTCCGCCTTGATCAGATTCAAGGACATTGGCAGATTCTGCCCCCCAAACTCTTCTGGATAAGACAAACCTTGCCAGCCGCCTTGTACGAACTGGTCATAGGCTTCTTTAAAGCCTTTTGGCGTGGTGACCTGTCCATTATCGAAATGGCAGCCTTCATCATCGCCGGATTGATAGAGTGGGGAAAGGACATTTTCACAAAAATCGGCGGCACCTTCGAGGATCATATCTACCGTGTCGGCATCAGCCGCTGCACCATTCGATAACGATTGATAGTGGCTGCGGTAGTCAAATACTTCATTCATTAAAAAACGAATATCGCGTAATGGAGCTTTATAAGCAGGCATGAGATTAATCCTAATTTAGAAATTGTTTTTGATTGTTCAGGTCGTTACTTTGATTATTCACATGGGTCATAAAAATACATTGATATTGTAGCCTCCGGAAATTGTCAGAAAGGCGAATAGAGGACGAAGCCAATTATCTGAATGCTGTATTTTTTCTTTCGTTCTGCATACATTTTCATCATACTCGAGCGCTTAGATTCTGCAAATTTTTATACACAATAATTAGGTTTTTATTATGAAACTTACAATATTAACGGGGTGTTTACTCAGTTTGGGGCTGATGGGCTGTAGCCAAAATTTAATAAAATCAAAAGTGCAGCAACCCAAGGGAACGGTAGCACCGCAGGCGGTGCAAGGCGTGAATGCGGTATACCGTTATCCAAGTTTTGACTATGCTTCGCAGATCAAGTTTGAATTTAATGATCCGGCTCATCCAGGCAATACAGTCAATCGTGCGATAACTTCACCGAAAACATTGGATCCCGAGATTCGTCAAAAATTACAGCAATTTTTTGCCGCAGAACAAATTCACTTGAAAGCCCGAGAGCAACAGGCACTGTATCAGGCTTTGTCTGAGCCGCCTCATCCACTGCAACCTAGCAGTATGAGTGCACGTTTGCAAAAGTTTAGTACTCATTTACTGAGCGACCTGGATTTGAGCCTGAATGGTTCGGTACATTGGCGGGAAAAACAGGCCTCAATGAACCTGCAGTTACGTTATGCCAAGCCAACTTTGCTGGTACAGGCTCAAGTGCCGATGGTGCTGGATTTACAGGACCATAAATTTTATAGCAATTTTTTTGCCTTGATGCCGTTCTTGGTCAATCGGGATTCACAAGCCGATTATGCCTATGTCGATTTGGCCAAGTACAAAGATCTCTTGCAACAGCTCGATGGCCGTGCTGCTTTACAGTTTTTGCAGGAACTTTCTGCGCTGCCTTACCAGTTAGCAGCGGACTCGAACTTAACTCGCCTCCCTTTAACGGCTCAGGATCGTGCGCAAGGTGCCGTAGACAAGATCCGTTTGCAATCGACGCTGGCTGAAAGTCTGTTACAAACCAGCCTGTTTTTACAGGTCAATGAACAGTATCTGTTACGTCATATTCTAAAAATTGACCCTGTTTCTGGCCAGAGTCAGAATCTGGGTCAACTTTTATTGAGTCAGG
Organism: Acinetobacter minutum; assembly: GCF_035916735.1. Taxonomy (NCBI): domain Bacteria; kingdom Pseudomonadati; phylum Pseudomonadota; class Gammaproteobacteria; order Moraxellales; family Moraxellaceae; genus Acinetobacter; species Acinetobacter minutum. The sequence goes on along the minus strand of NZ_JAQIHG010000013.1, from coordinate 53,655 downwards.
CATCGGCCACATCTGCTGAAAAAGTAGTGAAGGACCGTACCGCAACGCATGCATCGGCACATTATCAGGATATGTTGAATGCCTACTGGCAACAGTTGCGTGAGCAACAGCAGAGCGATTGTGACTGTGGGGAAGATGAAGCCTCGCTATCAGCAGAGACAGCCAAAGAAGTGGCACCCGAGGGGAGCGTGCAACAAGAACAGGAACAGTACCTTGCACAGGATTTGGCACAGTGCCAACGGTTGGCGACTGAAAAGCAGCAGATCAGCTTGGGCGATGCTGCCTATTGTTTGAATGTCTATGCGGTGGATGTGCTGCAGCCACAGGATTCGACGGTATCTATGAGTTCGCCAGTGATTCAGCAGGAAAAAATGGTGAGACTCAAACAACTTTTTAAAACCTATGACACTGGACAGCTGGTTACAGTACAACAATTTAAAGCCTTATGGCAGCAGCATCAGACTGAGATACAAGCCTACCTGCAAGAGGAAAACATGCCGCTGCCCTCCGTTGTTGAACTGGGGCTAGATGAGCAGGGGCGCATGCTGTATGTGCACAATCAATTTGATTTATCGGGTGTACTCCCTCAGCAGCCGCTACGTATTCGGGTTGATACCCAGGTGTCTCATTATGGACAGGCCTCTGCAATTGATCAGCAGGCTTTAAAACAGGCGAAACCGATTGCCGAAGTAATGCGGGGTTCCGCTTTAGATGGGGTGTTTCAGGGCGTATTGAAGCGTAGCGGCATGGATGATGAAGCATCCTCCATGAGCAAAGATGTGGATTCACTGGATCAGCAACTCGAACAGCTGGCCACTCAGGTCTATGCCAAGAAACAGGACTACCTCAGCACCTATAATGCAGTTTTTCTGGCTACGCTTGCACAGCAACAGCCGCGTTGGTTGCAGCATTTTTCTGCCCAAGATCTGGCAGAGGTCGCCAGTCTGCATGCTTACCGTTATGCCAGTGAACAGTATTTGCCATCAACTACAGATATGGAACAGCAACAGCAGCGTTGGCAACAGCACCAGCATTGGACTGAAGACAGCTATCAGGTCATGTTAGGACGACAGACGGCCAGCTTGGTGGAGCATGTCATCCAGAAAGCACAACAGAAAAATCGTTTAAAACAGCTCAAGCAGCATTCGCCAAAACCGGAACAGCAGTTTTCGGCCTTGTATGTGCAGGCTTATCAGCAGGCCTATGAAGATGAGCTGAACAATCCCCCGCCTAAAGAATTAAAACAGGTGGCGGATATTCTGGGGCATGCCTATGCCACACAGCAAAAACGAGTCCTGCAGCCAGAGAGTTTTCAGCCGTTGAAATTGTCGGATGAAACATGGGTGGATGTAGAGTTGATCTCGGTGGTCTTTGCTCAGTTGGAAGAAAAATAACCCATAGATTTCACCAAGTTCAAATGCTGAACTTGGTGAAACAGTTTTATTTTTGCTGTTCTAAGCTCAGAAAATCGCGGGTGTTTGGTCGGACACCATTCCAGATCGAGAACGATTCGACGGCCTGACCGACCAGCATTCCGAAACCTTCAGAGGTTGGAATACCGCGTGCTTTGGCCTGATCCAGAAAACTCGAAGGTTTGCCATACGCCATTTCATAGGCATATTTAAACTGCAACGCTTCCGGTAAAACCAGGGCATCACCCGCCAGACTGGCCGAGGTAGCATTAATCACCAGATCAAAATCACCGGCTAACTCATCTAGCCCAATCGCGGCTAAAGTTGCTTGTGGCACCGAAGCAGCGATATCCTGAACCAGTTGTTCGGCACGGGCCAGTGTACGGTTAGCGATCACGATTTTTTTCACGCCTGCCTGCACCAGTGGATAAATCACCCCACGGGTCGCACCACCTGCGCCAATAATCAGTACGGTCGTATTGTGCAGTGGCCAGTCCAGTGCCTGAATGGCTTCCACCAGACCCTGACCATCGGTATTGTCGCCGTGAAGCTGTCCATCCTGCATCCATAGCGTATTGACCGCTTTGGCGATTTTGGCACGTTCACTGAGCTGGTCACATAAAGCAAAGGCCTGTTCTTTAAACGGCACCGTGACATTCATGCCGACACCACCGGCAGCAAAAAATTCGCGTACGCTGGCTTCAAAACCATCCAGCGCGGCCAAGCGTTTGCTGTAGTTCAAATCTACACCCATTTTTTCGGCAAAGGCATGGTGTAATTCCGGTGAACGGGATTGTTCAATCGGATTGCCAATGACGGCGAATTGCTTGCTCATCTCTTACCCATCATCACTCAGATCAAATATATTCACTATACGCGAAGCCCCATTGAAAAAGCACCTGTTCAGGTGCTCTTGATGTCGTGCTCAGGCCAACAGCCAAAATTATTGATTTAACTTTAGCCAGTCACGCGGCTTTAAATAATATTCGGTGAGACGTTTTTCGGTGGAATCTTCTGCCCATTCCGGACGGTAGCTCCATGCCGCCAGGTTTGGTAAGCTGACCAGAATCGATTCGATGCGACCACCGGTTTGTAGGCCAAATAGGGTGCCGCGGTCATAGACCAGGTTGTATTCGACATAGCGGCCACGACGATAGAGCTGGAATTCCCGCTGTGCTTCACTATATGGCTGCTCACGGTGTTTCTCAAAAATCGGCAGAATTGCTTCAAGATAACCATTGCCTACCGCCTGGATATACTGGAAGCAGGTTTCAAAATCCCAGCAGTTCAGATCATCAAAAAACAGGCCACCGACGCCACGCTGTTCATCACGATGCTTTAAATAAAAATAGTCATCACACCACTGTTTATGTTTGGCATACACCTCTTCACCAAAAGGCTGGCATAGATCATAGGCTTTTTGATGCCAGTTAATGATATCCTGCTCATCCGGATAAAAGGGTGTGAGGTCAAAACCGCCCCCAAACCACCAGATTGGTGCCTGGCCTTCCGGTTCGGCGACAAACAGACGCACATTGGCGTGTGAAGTTGGAATATTCGGGTTTTTCGGATGGATGACCAACGACACACCCATGGCCTGAGCTTTGGCACCGGCAATTCCCGGATGTCGTTCTGTCGCCGAGGCAGGCAGTTTGGAAATATTGATGTGCGAGAACATCACGCCGCCTTTTTCAATCACTGTGCCATCTTGCAGCACACGTGAACGGCCACCGCCGCCTTCCGGACGTTCCCAGTCATCAATGATGAATTCTGCTGTACCGCCACCGGCTTGTTCCTGCTGTTCTAAGGCAGTACAGATCCGGGCCTGTAAATCGAGGAGAAAATCACGAACACGCTGGAGATCAGCAGAGGTGGGATGAGACATCGGAACACTCATAAGAAAATTCAAAATTCATCACATCAAAACACAAAATGCCGAAAAGATTAAGCAGGTTTTTCTCATGCGGAGGTCTGCTTGTATTCTATGTAGAAGCTGCGCAGAATAGATTCGTGCTGCTGTTTTTGTTGAATTGTATTTTTCTGTTGTGTTTTGCAGGCAGAGATTTTTAAGTGGATGGGAAATATGGGTACTTCGTTAATTCAAAAATATAATGTTCCTGGGCCACGCTATACCAGTTATCCGACCGTACCCTATTGGGAAGACAGTTCTTTCTCTCAAGAGCTTTGGCAACAGAGCCTGAAACGTTCCTTTGATGAATCCAATGCCAGTGAAGGCATCAGCTTATATATCCATCTACCGTTTTGCGAAAGTCTGTGTACCTTTTGTGGCTGTCACAAACGGGTGACTAAACGTCATGAAGTGGAAGGGCCTTATATTGCTGCTGTGTTGAAAGAGTGGGATTTGTATTGCCAACTGTTAGTCGACAAGCCACGTATCAAGGAAATTCATTTGGGGGGTGGCACGCCGACCTTTTTCTCTGTTGAACATCTGGTGCAATTGATTCAAGGCATTCTGTCGAAAGCTGAAATTACGGAAGAGCACGAATTCAGCTTTGAAGGCCATCCTAACAGCACCACACGCGAACATTTGCAGGCCTTATATGACTTGGGTTTTCGTCGGGTGAGCTATGGGGTGCAGGATTATAACCTGAAAGTGCAGCAGGCGATCCACCGTATTCAGCCATTTGAACATGTCGAGCGTGTGACGCAATGGGCGTGTGAAATCGGCTATACCTCCATCTCTCATGATTTGGTGTTCGGTCTGCCATTTCAAAGTCTGGACGATGTGCTGAATACCATCGAGAAAACCACCAGCCTACAGCCAGACCGTTTGGCCTTTTACAGTTATGCGCATGTACCGTGGATTAAAGGCAATGGCCAGCGTGGTTTTAAAGATGAAGATGTGCCACAAGACCATGTGAAGCGCACTTTATATGAGGAAGGCAAAAAACGTCTGCTTGAGCATGGTTATCATGAAATCGGTATGGATCATTTTGCCCTGGAAAGCGATGCCATGTACCAGTCCTTCCAGCAGGGCAGCTTACACCGTAATTTTATGGGTTATACCGCTTCTAAAACCCAAGTGATGATTGGGCTAGGGGTTTCCTCGATCAGTGACAGCTGGTACAGCTTTGCGCAGAATGAAAAACAGCTGGAAGATTATTACAGCCGTCTGGAAAATAACGAAATTCCGGTATTTCGTGGGCATGTGCTGAGCACTGAAGACCTGATGATCCGCAAACACATTTTAAACCTTATGTGTACCTTCCAGACCTCATGGCAAAGTGCCGAGATGCAATTTCCAGAATTGCCAGAGGTTCTGACCCAACTGGCTGAAATGCAGCAGGATGGTTTGCTGGAGATTCTAGAGCAGGGAATCAAAGTGACGGAACAGGGCAAACCCTTTGTACGTAATATCTGTATGGCTTTTGATTTAAGACTGAAACGCAAGATGCCCAACACCCGCATTTTTTCAATGACCATTTAATCGGTCAAGCAGCCATAAAAAAACCGGGTGAATTTAAACCACCCGGTTTTTGTCAGAGAGGAATCAGTCGGGTGATGTGTTAGAAGTCATCTGTATGATAAAGGTGTGACATACGTTCACGTTTGGTCTTGAGATAATCTTCATTAAACTGGTTTTTGCCTACCGTCAAAGGCACACGACCCACAACATCAATGCCTTGTGCTTTCAGGGCTTCAATCTTGAGTGGATTATTGGTAATCAACTTCACCTGTTGGATGCCTAGATGATTGAGCATGATCGGGCACATGTCATATTCACGGGCATCAGCGGGCAAATTGAGCATTAAATTGGCATCGACCGTGTCATGGCCCTGATCCTGCAAGGCATAAGCACGGATTTTGTTGGTCAGACCGATGCCACGGCCTTCCTGGCGCAAATACAAAATGACCCCTTGTCCGGCATCATTAATCATTTTCTGTGTGGCTTGCAATTGTGGGCCACAATCACATTTGAGTGAGGCAAAGGCATCCCCTGTTAAACACTCGGAATGAATGCGTACCAGCACCGGACCATTTGGTGGTGTCTCCAGTCCTTTAGAGAGTGCCACATGCTCTTCGCCGGTCGCAGGGTCTTGAAAAACACTAATTTTAAAATCACCAAAAGCAGTCGGTAGTTTAGAAGAGGCAACAAATTCTATTGGCACAGTTCAACCCATGATTAGCTTAGAAAGTGATTGAAAGTATAGCGTAATGCTTGGACATTGGTAGAATTGCCATTATGAATTTATGCATAACATTTTCTTTTTTGTATAAAGCGCACGATAATAGTTGATAAATAGTAAGATTATTCAGGATAATCTGCTGCACCACACAAAGCCGTACGCGATGTATGCGAAAATACGCAAAATGACATCACTACAAATGTGGTTGCTTAAAGGTGATTCCATTCGATAATGTTCATCATTTATCGCTAACCCATTGACCCAGCTCGGATCTGCCAGGCTTTAGAAGGCTTTGCCATATATGTTGTATACCGAAATTCCAACTCAACGCCCTGTTACGCCATTGTTGGATGCGATTGATCATCCCCAACAATTACGTCAGCTCGAGCAAAGCCAGCTTGCACAAGTGGCAGATGAGTTGCGTCAGTATATTTTGTATGCTGCTGGGCAAAGTGGCGGGCATTTTGGTGCCAATCTCGGTGTGATCGAACTGACTGTTGCGCTGCATTACTGTTTCAATACGCCACATGACCGTTTGGTTTGGGATGTCGGTCATCAGGCTTATCCACACAAAGTTCTGACGGGACGCCGTGAACAGCTCACCACGATCCGTGCTAAAAATGGTCTCGCTGCTTTCCCTGCACGTGAAGAATCTGAATTTGATACTTTCGGCGTTGGTCATTCTTCGACCGCGATTTCTGCCGGTTTAGGGATGTCACTGGCACGCCGCTATCAAAATAATCCATGTGAAGTCGTCTGCGTGGTGGGGGATGGTGCCATGACGGCGGGTATGGCATTCGAAGCCATGAACGATGCGGTCGCACATGATGCCGACCTGATGGTCGTGCTGAATGACAACGACATGTCGATTTCCTGCAGTACTGGTGGTTTTGCCAAACATCTGGCAGCCATTTGGGAAAAAGGTCACTTCGTCAATATTGATGAAAATGGCGAAGCCTATATTCAGCCGCACCCACAGTGGACGTATAATTCACGTCTGCATCAATCGGCGACAGATGCTGCAGACAACCTGTTTAAAGCCATCGGTTTTGACTATTTCGGACCGTTTGATGGTCATGATGTTGAGCAGTTGGTTCAGGTTTTTAATGCGCTGAAAAAACGCAGTGGTCCGCGTTTAATTCATGTTTATACCCGTAAGGGTAAGGGTTTTTCACCTGCCGAAGCTGATCCGATTACTTACCATGCGATTAGCAAAATCAAAACTTCACCTTTAGTCGCACCACCGAAAAAAGCCAGCCCGAAATATTCTGATGTCTTTGGACAATGGCTGTGTGATCAGGCCGCTCAGGATCAACGTTTGCTGGCAATTACCCCAGCGATGTGCGAAGGCTCGGGCATGGTGAAGTTTGCCAAGCAGTATCCGCAACGTTTCTTTGATGTGGCGATTGCCGAGCAGCATGCGGTGACTTTGGCAGCGGGGATGGCCTGTGAAGGTTTAAAACCTGTTGTTGCAATTTACTCAACCTTCCTGCAACGCGGCTATGACCAGTTGATCCATGACGTGGCTCTGCAAAATCTGGATGTGACTTTCGCGATTGACCGGGCTGGCCTGGTTGGTGAGGATGGCCCAACGCATGCGGGTGCTTATGATTACGCCTATATGCGTACCGTACCCAACATGCTGATTATGGCACCGAAAGATGAAAATGAATGCCGTCAGATGCTGCATACTGCCTATCTTTATCCGGGACCTGCAGCGGTGCGTTACCCACGTGGGCAAGGGACAGGCGTTGAAATTCAACAACAAATGACTGTGCTGGACATTGGTAAAGCGGAAATCCTTGCGGAATTCCATCCACAACAGGATGAGCAGATCTCGATTTTGGCCTTTGGCAGTCGTGTAGCTGTCGCTTTACAAGCTGCAGAGCAGCTTGCTCAGCTGCGTGAAGTGGGTGTACGCGTGGTGAATATGCGTTTTGTTAAACCACTAGATGAAACACTGATTCAGCAGCTTGCTGAACGTACCAGTTTGTTTGTGACCGTAGAAGAACATGCGGTCATGGCAGGTGCAGGTAGTGCGGTCAATGAATATCTGGCACAAGCTCAAATTGTTAAACCGGTACTGAATCTTGGATTGCCCGATTCATTCTTGCCACAAGCAACCCATGCACAGATGCTTGAGGATTGCGGTCTAGATGCTGTTGGAATTCAAAAAGCCATAGAAAAAGCATGGTTGAAACTTGTACAGACAGCCTAAAGCCCTGCTTTAAATTTTTCGCAACATTTTTTCCCTAAAAGTGCATTCATTTGTTAAAATGTATGCGCTTTTATGCATTATTCTTTGTCAAAATCTTCAAAATTTGTAGTGGGTGTTCAATGGAACCTATGGTGGTGATGGCTGCGCGTGCGGCTCAAACAGTTGGTCAAGAGCTTTTAAAAGCACATCAGAATCGTCATAAACTCGATCTACAGGTAGAAGATAAAGGCATCGATGGTCCGGTAACACGTGTAGACCGCTATTTAGAGCAGTTGACCATTGATACGCTGCGTAAAAGTTATAAAAATCATAGTTTCCTTGGTGAAGAATTTGGTTTTCAGGAAGGTAAAGGTCACGATGCAGACTGGTGCTGGGTGATTGATCCACTGGATGGTACACAAAACTTCATTAACGGCTTTCCGCATTTCTGTATTTCTATTGCTGTACAACACAAAGGGATCACTCAACACGGTGTGATTTACGATCCGGTACGTGACGAGATGTTCTCTGCCAGCCGTGGTCGTGGTGCGGTGATGAATCAGCGTCGTATTCGAGTCAATGTTAAAGACAGCTTGGCGAATACCTTCCTGGCGGTAGGTCATCCGTACCGTGCTACGCGTAATGGTGAAGTGGTCTCTTACGCTGAACAGCATTTTGCAAGTTTGTTGGCTGTCACTAAAGCCGGTGCACATATCCGTCGTGGTGGTTCCGCAGCATTAGACTTAGCTTACGTAGCTGCGGGTCGTTTTGATGGTTTCTTTGAACTCGGTTTAAAACCATGGGATATCGCTGCTGGTGAACTTTTAGTGAAAGAAGCGGGCGGTACGCTGGTTGATGCGCGTGGGGGTACAGATTCTGCGGACAATGGCCAAGTTCTGGCATGTTCAATGAAAATGTTGAAACCTTTGATGCAAGCTGTTGTCCCTGCTTGGGCGGATGCAGCTAAATAAATTCCTGTACTAAAAAAGATTTGAGAAAGTCCTCTAAATTGAGGGCTTTTTTCATTTATGTAGGTACCTGTAATGTATAATTGGTCAAGCTTTGTAAAATAATCGCAAAAGCGCATGACATTTGTCTTTTTTCTGTTATACTCCGCCGACGCACTTAAATTTCCGTTCATTACCTGAACATTATCTTCTAATCATTGTGTATGCGCGTACTGTCCATAGAGAGGACGATTCCTCGCGCCCCAATCGCTTAAGCGATTCCTTCAGGTTACGGCTGCAATCATGCGTGCGTTTAATCCACATCGTCGTTACACGGATCGCCGCTGAATCCTATTTTTCAGCTCTAGTCGCTGTGCCGCATTTTGCCGATGTCCATACTGTATTTATAATGGAGCACCCATTTAGGGTGAACACTCTCTATGAGCAAAACTTTTGCTGATTTTTCTTTGCATGAATCCCTTACTCAAGCCCTTGCAGACTTGGGTTTTACAGCCCCAACTCCTGTACAAGAACAAGCGATTCCTGCAGCGCTAGAAGGCAAGGACCTTTTAGTTTCAAGCCAAACCGGTTCAGGTAAAACCGCTGCCTTTTTACTTCCAACATTAAATGCTTTGGCAGGTCAAGACACCTTCGTTCCATTCAAGGAGCGTATGCGTGCTGTCACTCAACCGAATATTTTGGTGATCTCACCAACACGTGAATTGGCACAACAAGTCAGCCAAGATGCGATTGCCTTTGTACGTCACATGAAAGGTGTGCGTATTGCAGCGATTATGGGCGGTATGCCATTCGCTAAACAAATCCAACAGCTTAAAGGCGCTCAAGTTGTCGTTGCGACACCAGGCCGTTTACTTGACTTGGTCAACCGTCGTCAGATCAAGCTTGATAAAGTAGATGCTTTAATCGTAGATGAAGCAGACCGTATGCTTGATCTTGGTTTCGCTGAAGACTTGGAAGCGATTAGCGAATTAGCGGCGAACCGTAAACAAACTTTGATGTTCTCTGCAACGTTTGCTGACCGTATTATCCGTCTTGCTGAATGTATGATGCAGGATCCGCTACGTATTGCAATTGAAACAGGTCATTCAACCAATACCGATATTACCCAGACATTGCACTGGACCGATGGTTTCGAGCACAAGAAAAAGTTGCTCACCCACTGGTTAAATGATGAAACTTTAGATCAAGCGGTTGTGTTTGCCAGCACACAAGAAGACACGGATATGCTAGCTGAAGAGTTGGCGGAAGCAGGTCACTCTGTGGTTGCATTACACGGTGCTATGCCACAAACCGTACGTAACCGTCGTTTACGTAGTATCCGTGAAGGTCGTGCAAAAATTCTGGTTGCAACTGACGTTGCTGCACGTGGTCTTGACGTACCAACAATTTCACACGTGATCAACTTCGGTTTGCCGATGAAACACGAAGACTATGTACACCGTATCGGTCGTACAGGTCGTGCTGGTCGTACAGGTCAGGCGGTGACTTTAGCGACTTACCGTGAACGTGGCAAGATTCGTGCGCTTGAAGATTATTTAGAGGCACGTTTGGATGTGTCTGAAATTGAAGGCCTAGAGCCATCTCCACCTCCAGCACGTTCTGGTCGTGGTGATGGTGGTCGTGGCGGTAATAAACGCCATGGTGGTGGTCGTGAAGGTGGCCGTGGTGGTTTTGGCGGTGGTCGTCGTTTTGAAGGCGAAAGCAACTTCAAGCGTCGTGAAGGTGGTCGTGATGACCGTCCACGCCGTAGCTTCGATGACAAACCACGTGGCGACCGTCCATTTGGTGAAGATCGTCCAAAACGTGATTTTGGTGACCGTCCAGCACGCCGTGAAGGTGGCTTTGGTGACCGTCCACAACGCAGCTTTGCTGACAAACCACGTGGTGACCGTCCATTCGGTGATGACCGTCCGAAACGTGATTTTGGTGACCGTCCAGCGCGCCGTGAAGGTGGCTTTGGCGACCGTCCACAACGCAGCTTTGGTGGCGAAGATCGTCCACGTCGCGAGTTCAATTCGGATCGTCCACGTCGTGACTTTGCTGATAAGCCTCGTTTTGACAGCAATGATGACAACCGTGGTAATCGTGTAGATTACAAACCGCGTACTGGTGGCTTTAACAAACCGGCAGGTGAGCAACCACGTCGTTTTGGTGGTGAAGACCGTCCACGTCGCGAGTTCAATGCGGATCGCCCACGTCGTGACTTCTCTGATAAACCGCGTGGCGAACGTCCGTCATTTGGTGGTGAAGATCGTCCACGTCGTGACTTTGGCGACCGTCGTCGTAAATTCAACGACTAAAACGTGAAAGTTCAACAAAAAAACCAGTGTTTTTACACTGGTTTTTTTGTAACTGAAGGATTTCTATTGATCCCTATAAAATGTATACTACATCAAATTTTAAAGTAAAATATGAGAACTATGGATCTTAAAGTAGACCGTTTTGTGTGGCATGAATCGAAGCTCGGAGTATATATGCCTTATCTGTTCATTCTGCTTTTACTTGTCAATATTATTTATTTTCTTTATCAAATTTCTGCTTAATCTATTGTTTTTATAACAAAAAAAATAAAACATCTCTTCTCTATTGACTCTCCCATCACTGATGAGTTGACCTTTAGTCAGGCTATCGCTTTTATATGAAAGAGTAACAAATTTCCTGCCATTCAGGGTATAGTATGCGGGCTGAAAAAATGCAGGAAACCGCTCAGCCATGAATAATTCTACTGCGCTCCAGACCGATTCGCTGATTGAAGTCAAAAATTTGAGTTTCAAGCGCGGACAACGCGTCATCTATGACAATGTCAACATTCAGATTCGTCGTGGTCAGATTACCGCGATTATGGGACCCTCTGGCACCGGAAAGACGACCTTGTTACGCTTGATTGGTGGTCAGTTGACGCCAGAGCATGGGGAAGTTTTGCTCGAAGGTAAAAACTTAAATCACATGTCACGTCAGGAACTGTTTGCTGCTCGTGCTCGTATGGGCATGCTGTTTCAAACGGGTGCGCTGTTTACCGATATTTCAGTTTATGAAAACGTTGCTTTCCCTTTACGTGCCCACACCCGATTACCTGAGAATCTGATTGCCGAACTCGTTGCATTGAAGCTCGAAGCAGTAGGATTACGTGGTACTGAACAACTCATGCCTGCTGAGCTCTCTGGCGGGATGAACCGTCGTGTGGCCTTGGCGCGTGCGATCGCTTTAGATCCAGAATTGATCATGTATGATGAACCTTTTGCGGGTCAGGATCCGATTGTGAAAGGCGTATTAACCCGTCTGATCCGTTCTTTGCGTGAAGCTCTGGATTTAACTACCATTATTGTTTCGCATGACGTGCATGAAACCCTTTCGATTGCCGATTATATTTATATCGTGGCGGAAGGTGTCGTACAAGGTGAGGGGACGCCTGCTGAATTACAAGCGAGTGATATTCCTTTTGTTAAGCAGTTTTTGACAGGCTCGATGGAAGGCCCAGTGGATTATCAATTTAGCCATAAAGCGTATTTAAGTCATGAGGTGCGTGCATGAATGCCATTGCCTCCTTAGGCCGAAGCGTTATTGCAAGTGTCCAAGGTATTGGGGTAGCCACCCTGATGCTGGCACAAATTATTTTTTCCATGCCAACGTGGTTAGGCGTCAGGCTGTTTATCTACCAGATGTACCGGGTCGGTGTGATGTCACTGCTGATTATTGCAGTTTCTGGCCTGTTTATTGGTCTGGTTTTAGGCTTACAGGGCCATTCGATTCTGGTCAATATCGGCAGTGAGGCAATGCTGGGCACCATGGTTGCGTTAACCTTGTTACGTGAACTCGCGCCTGTCGTGACAGCCTTGTTGTTCGCGGGTCGTGCTGGTTCTGCCTTAACAGCGGAAATTGGTCTGATGAAAGCCACAGAACAGCTGGCTAGTATGGAAATGATTGGGGTTGATCCGCTGAAACGGATTGTCTCGCCACGTCTTTGGGCGGGTATCGTCAGTTTGCCAATGTTGACCGTGATCTTTTCTGCAATTGGTATTCTCGGCGGTAAAATGGTTGGCGTGGATTTCCTCGGTGTGGATGAAGGTTCCTTCTGGAGCGGTATGCAAAACAGCGTGGAATTTCACCATGATATCGTCAATGGCATTATTAAAAGTGTTGTGTTTGCCTTGATCTGTACCTGGATTGCGGTATATCAGGGCTATGCCTGTGTCCCGACTTCTGATGGAATCGCGACTTCTACCACCCGTACAGTGGTGTATTCGTCATTATGTGTTTTAGGATTCGATTTTGTGTTGACTGCGGTCATGTTCGGAGGAATTAAATGAAGTCACGTACCAGTGAGCTGGCCGTCGGTATCTTTGTCATTATCTTCGGTGTTGCATTATTTTTCTTGGCCATGAAAGTCAGTGGTTTATCAGGTACCAATTTGCGTGACAGCTATACCTTGACAGCGACTTTTGACAACGTGAATGGATTAAAACCGCGTGCCAAAGTAACCATGAGTGGTGTCACGATTGGCCGTGTTGAGGAAATTAGCTTGGATCCAGTGACTCGTTTGGCTACCGTGACTTTTGCCCTAGATGGCAAAATGACTTCATTCAATGCCGAGCAGCTAAAAACCGTGCAGAATAATGCACTCGAAGAGTTGCGTTACAGTTCTGAATATCAGCAGGCAACACCAGAAAAACAAAAAGAAATGGAACAGCAACAAATTGCGAACATGAAATCCATCACCAGTATTGATGAGGATGCTTATATCATGGTAGCGACCAATGGTCTGTTGGGTGAAAAGTATTTGAAAGTTGTACCAGGCGGTGGGCTTAACTACATCAAGCGTGGTGAGCGTGTAGCGAATACCCAAGGCACGATGGATCTTGAAGATTTAATTAATAAGTTTATTACCGGTGGTGCGAGCAAATCAGCGCAAGGTACCAATGCTGATCAAAGTGCAGCCCCGGCAGAAACAACTGAAGCGTCTGAAGCACAAGCTTCATTTGTTGAATAAGCCTGAAAGGAGTAAGTTTAGTGAACACGTTGTTAAAACAAACACTCACGGCGAGTGTTCTATCAACCTTGATTGCGGGTAGCGTATTTGCAGCACCGGCAGAAGCACCGCCTGTGTTTATTAAACGTGTGGCTGACGGTTTGGTTGAGCGCTTAAAAGCAGACCGTAGCAAGTTGCAAAACAATCCGGCGGCTGTGAAAGCGATTGTGCGTCAAAAGCTTGATCCTTATGTTGATGCACAGGCTTTTACCCGCATTGTGATGGGAACTTATGCGACCAACCAATACAGCACGGCTGCGCAACGTGCACGTTTTGAGCAAAACTTCCGTGAAACACTGATTGAAAACTATGGCGGAGCTTTTGCGAAGTATACGAATCAGACTTATAGTATTCGTCCATATAAAGCGACCAACAGCAAATATCCAGTGGTAACTATCGACTTTATTGATGGTGGTGAAAAAACCCCGGTGTCGTTCCAGTTGGCTGACAAAGGTAACCAATGGAAAATCCGTAACATCAACGTGGCTGGCATTGACCTAGGTTTACAGTTCCGTAACCAGTTTGCGGCAACGGTTAAACGTAATGGTAATAACCTCGATAAAGCAATTGCGAACTTTGAGCCGGATGCGGAAGCAGCGGTTAATGCAAATGGCAAAAAGAAATAATTGAAGCAGGTGTAGTGTGATTAAGTTGCTGAATCAGGAATTGGTACTGTCGGGAAAAATTGATTTTGCTAATGCAGAAGCGGTCTATCGTCAGGGACTTGGCTTGATTCAGTCCCAGGCACAATTTCCACTGGTGGTGAACTTGGCTGAGCTGGAGCAGGGCAATACCGTGGCTCTGGCGGTGTTAGTGCAATGGTTGCGCAAAACCCCCAATGCCCAAGGCCTACAGTTCAAGGCTGTGCCAGAAAAAATGCTGAAAATCATTCAGGCTTGTCATTTGCAGGATGATTTACAGCTGATTGCCTAACAAGATTGCATCTAATAAAAAAGCACCTGATGGTGCTTTTTTATTAGATCCATTTTTTCCAGCGGAAATATAACAGGGGGCCGACAAAGAATGAAATCAGAATACAGATTACGACCATGAAGCTGGTGGTGCCATGTGCGAATGGCAATACTTCAGTGTTCATCCCGTAAATACTGGCGATCAGCATTGGAGGTGCGAGCATACTCGGCAAAATCGAGAAGCGACGGATTGTGTCACTTTGTTCAGTGTTAATGAATCCTGATGTGGTATCGAGCAGGAAGCGAACTTTCTGGAACAGGAATGCATCGTGTTCGACCAGTGAGCGGACATCTTCGCTCAACTCGCGAATATCGGCATCATAAATATGGCTGCCCAAGGCGCGTGGACGTGAAAGAAAGGTTAGAACACGGCGTAGATCAATCAGACACAGTTGAGCTTTCCCCAAGACATCTTCTTGTTGTGCCAGACGGGTAATCATGTCATCCAGATCGAGAATCTGTTCACGATGGTGGTTATTCAGCACTTCAGTGGAGTATTTTTCCAGGTCCTTGTGGATATCTTCCAAGATATCCGCAAGCTCATCTAGCTTGGCCTCGAGCAAACCGAGCAGAATCCAGGTTGGCTCTTTATAATCCATTTCATAATCATTGCGGCGAGCACGTGCACGGAAAGCCCGGAAGGCAACCAGCTTTTCACCCCGTAAGGTAAAGAGACGGTCTTTATGTAAAATGAAGGCAACAGTTTGTACGGTGGCTAACATGTTACTGGCATCATCTGCTTCCGCCTCGACCTGATAATTTTTATTTTTGGTCAAGAAATACGTACTGATGTGTAAAATACCGTCGTCGTCCCTGTAGAAACGCGCGGAAGACGAAATATCTTCAAGTGATTTCAGTGTCGGCAAATTGCGCTCGTAGGCATCTAACACCCACTGCTGTTCTTCTTGTGAAGGTGCAATCAGATCAATCCACACCAGATCGGAATGCAAATCGAAACCACCATTGATGGTGGCATCTTCTAAACTACCGCGCTCTGTGGCATAAAAGGCTTCAAGCATGTGATTGCTCCCTGCGCAGTACTGTTAAAAGGAATGCGGCTATTTTAGCCAAGGCTAGTCAGAAATACACTCGTGTGCGTATTATTTTGAAAAATAATTCTGAATCAAGCATAAACGAGTAAAATGTCAACTTTGTAACAAAAAACTCAGGAGCGTTGCGTTGAAATCAATTGCGATCTATTGCGGGTCAGCTTTAGGGCATGCCGAACACTTTGCCCAGACTGCACGTGAAGTCGGGCAGACATTGGCACAGCGTGGCTTAACCTTGGTCTATGGTGGTGGTTGTAGTGGTCTGATGGGGGTAATGGCGGATAGTGCCTTAGCAGCCGGTGGCATCGTGATTGGTGTTATGCCGCATTTGTTGGTCGAAAGTGAGATTGCCCATCCGCATTTAACTGAACTGCATATCGTGAATACCATGCATGAACGTAAAACCAAAATGGCGGAATTAGCGGATGGCTTTGTTGCCTTGCCGGGTGGTTCAGGCACATTTGAAGAAATTTTTGAGCAATGGACCTGGGCGCAATTGGGCATCCATCAAAAACCTTGTGCCTTTTTAAATGTGGCTGGTTATTACGATGCCATGTTTGCCATGATGGATATATCGATGCAATGTGGATTTACCTTGGATCGTCATGTCGACAAACTGATCCGTTCTGACAATTTTGAAGAAATCCTGCAGCGTTTTGCTGCCTATCAACCGCCTGTTCCGAAATGGAATCAGCCAGCAGAAGCCTAAATATGAATGTGATTACCGTGGCAGCGGCAGTGATTTTGAATTCACAGCAGCAGTTATTATTGGTGCGTAAACAGCAGACTCAGATGTTTATGCAGGTGGGCGGTAAGCTCGAAGCCCATGAAACACCCGAACAAACCATGTTGCGTGAAATTCAGGAAGAGGTTGGCTGTGAGGCTGAGATTCTGCAGTTTCTGGGGCGATTTGAAACTGCCACGGCAAATGAGCCGAATCATCTGCTGGTCAGTTATGTTTATGAGGTGCAACTCAAACAGGAGCCTCAGATTGCAGCTGAAATTGCTGAAATGAAATGGAGTGATTTAGATGATCAAACCACACCGCTCGCTCCCTTGACCCGAGACATCGTCATTCCCTGGTGTCAGCAGCAATTACAGGTCTGTTAAAGTTCGGCTGCCGCAACACAACAGGCATAAATCTGTTCACAGCCCAGAGACTGTAATTGAATACGCAACGCATGTAATGAACTCCCGGTGGTGACGACCTCATCCAGCATCAGTACACGCCGGTAGCGAATGGATTGAGGATGAAAAATCTGAAACTGGTTTTCAATATCTTCGATCCGTTCCAGGCGGGATAAGCCCTTTTGTGCATGTTGAGATTGTCGTTTAATAGGTTGCCAGACCGGCACATTCAGCTGTTTGGCCAGAATTTTGGCGAGTAAGATGGACTGGTTAAAGCCACGGCTGGCTAAACGTTCAGTGGCAATCGGCATCGGTACAATTGCTTGGATACGGGGCAGTTTAAGTTGTGATAAGCAGCCTGCGAGTAATCTCTGATAGTGGAGTTGCTGCTGGTATTTGAATTTCTGAATAATGCGATCCAGCGGATAGTGATAATGACAGGCCACCATGATCTCTAATTCATGTCGGATCACTGTTTGTTTCAGCCAGGGTAACTGTTGCCAGCAGTGCAGACAGACCGCATGCTGCTGTTGCTTGGCAATCCCACATAAAATACAGGGCAATTGCTGCCGCAACCAGTTCAGAGGATCAAATCTAGACGTAGGCATAACGCGGTGCCTCAGGTAACCAGCGTTTTAGGAGGGGTGTAACGTGCTCAGGATAATGGCTCAAAATCTCTTGTGCCACATGATGGGCTTGAGCCAAAAGGTGATCATCACGTTCTAGGCGGGCGACACGAAAGCCCAGATCTCCGGTTTGTTTGGTGCCAAGCAGTTCACCCGGTCCGCGTAATTCCAGATCTTTTTCCGCAATCACAAAGCCATCATTGCTTTCCCGTAAAATCCGTAAACGTTCCTGGCCATTTTGTGAGAGCGGTGTTTTATATAACAGGGCACAGAAGCTGGCCTTTGCTCCCCGTCCGACACGACCACGTAACTGGTGTAATTGCGATAAGCCGAGACGCTCGGCATTTTCAATGACCATAATCGAGGCATTCGGCACATCGACACCAACTTCAATCACGGTGGTGGCAATCAGCAGTTGCAGTTGATTGTCCTTAAATTGCTGCATCACCGCCTGCTTTTCATCGGCTTTCATCTTGCCATGGACCAAGCCAATCTTTAGTTCTGGAAAACGCTCCTTAATTTCGGCATAGGTGGCTTCAGCGGCTTGAGCATCTAGAGTTTCCGATTGTTCTACCAAGGTACAGACCCAATAGGCCTGTTTGCCGTCCAGGCAATTACTGGCAATGCGCTGCAAGACTTCTTCACGGCGATCCAACGGAATGGTCACTGTCTGAATCGGGGTGCGACCCGGCGGTAGTTCATCAATAATCGAGGTATCCAGATCACCGTAGGCACTCATCGCCAAAGTACGCGGGATAGGCGTGGCGGTCATGACCAGTTGATGCGGGGTCAATTCACCCTTGCCTTTGTTGCGTAAAGCCAGACGTTGGTCAACACCAAAGCGGTGCTGCTCATCAATAATGACCAGACCCAGTTTGGCAAAGGCAACATTGTCTTGAAACAGCGCATGGGTTCCGACCACCAGTTGTGCTGAGCCATCCAGAATTTGCTGTTCTGCGGCAGCACGGGCTTTGCCTTTTTGTTTGCCGGAAAGCCAAGCCACCTGGACTCCAAGCGGTTCGAACCAGCGTTTGAAATTGAGATAATGCTGTTCTGCCAGAATTTCCGTGGGTGCCATTAAAGCCACTTGCCAGCCGGCTTCCAGTGCATGACAGGCGGCTACACCTGCTACCAAGGTTTTTCCGGCACCGACATCTCCTTGTACCAACCGTAGCATGGGGCGGTTCTGTTTCAGATCGGTAATGATTTCTTTGCTGACCCGTTTCTGTGCATTGGTCATCTGAAAGGGGAGGCTGGCGAGCAGCTGTTTAGCGAAGTCTTGGCTTGGTGCGAAAGCGGGAGCTTGAATCTGGCGAATATAGGCACGCCTGGTTAATAGGCTGAGCTGATGTGCCACCAGTTCTTCAAAAATCAGCCGTTGCTGGGCAGGATGGGAGCCTTGCAATAATTGCTGCATATTGGCGCTGAGTGGTGGCTCATGAATATAGTGCAGCGCTTCTTTAAGGGCATAGCCATTACTGAATTGAGCCGGTAGCAACTCAGCCAGATGGTCACTATGCTCAGCCAGCGCCTGCCGTACAAAATCACGTATTTTGGCTTGGGTTAAACCTTCGGTGCTAGGATAAATAGCGGTGAGCTGGGTTTTCGGTAATGGCGTGTGTTCAGTAATCAGCTGAATTTCTGGGTGATAGAGTTCCAGCCCTCGAGCACCGACCCGAACTTCACCAAAGACCCGTAGCCGGTTACCGGCACGCATTTTATCGGTCAAGGCTTTATACAGATGATAAAAACGCAGAGTAACTTTACCGAAATCATCGTCCAGCAAAACCGCCATGGATTTACGCTTACCCGGTGGAAAATCAACGGATTTGACCAAACCTTCCAATAAATAGCTACGACCGACGCTGAGTTGGTTCATCGGGATAATGGTGCTACGATCTTCATAGTCCCGAGGCAGATGAAACAGTAAGTCCTCTGTCGTGAAGATATTGAGTTTTTCTAGTAAAGCTGCAGCCGCGCTACCCACGCCCTGCAATTGATGGACCAGCGCCATGTCCCCTCAACCTAGGTCAATGTAAATGCATATTTTATTTATCGGTTATGGTAAAACATCTCAACGCGTTGCCAAACATTTATTTGGCCAAGGTCATCAAATTACCACAATCAGCCAGAGTCCGAAAACCGATCCGTTTGCCAATCATCTGATTCAGGACGTGCATCAGCTGGATTTAAGCCAGATTGCGCCGGTCGACTGGGTGTATGTATTACTAAGTCCACAGCAATCGACAGTGGAAGCCTATCAGCATACCTATCTGAACAGTGTGCAACCCATTGTTCAGGCATCGGCAGATCATCCGGTGCAGCGCATTGTGGTGGTGTCATCCACCCGGGTCTATGGAGAGCATGCCGGGGAATATGTGGATGACGAGACACTGATTCAACCACCCGATGCTCAGGCTGAGATTCTGCACCAGATGGAATTGGCTTGGCTGGCGGCTTATCCGGGGCAGGTCACCATTATCCGTCCAACAGGGATTTATGGCAGTTCTGTTAGCAGGATGTGCAAGCTGGCACAGCAGACCCAACATTACCCCAATATTCACTACAGTAATCGTATCCATATTGAGGATCTGGCACGTTTCTTGGCATTTCTGACCCAACTGGCGCAACCGGTACAATCCTATATTGTCAGCAACAATCAGCCGATCCCGCTGCATGAGGTGATTGTCTGGTTCCAGCAACAGTTAGGCTTAGCGTTATTGTCGTTAACGAGCAGTACATTATCTGGACGGAAAATCTATGCGTCACGTATGCTGAGCAGTGGCTTTCAGTTGCAGCATCCGGACTGTTTTCAGGACTATCTGGCGCAGTTACAGTCATCTGAATACAAGCTTAGCTGATAAAAAAAAGCAACTCCGTAGAGTTGCCTTTTGCTGCCTATTTCTTTTTACGTTTTAAGCGGCGTTTCGCTTGATGGGCGGCCATTGCCTCGAGTGCTTCTTTCAGTTCTTCATCGGTAAAGGCAGTAATGTGCTGCAACATCTGCAGGGTGGCATCATCCAGAACCAGTTTGGCATATTGAGCCACGGCGCTAAAGCCTTCATCAAAGGCAATTGCCCCTTGTGAATTGGTATGGATGTAACCTTGTTGTGTTAATACTTTCAGGAAGCTTTGGAACAGGGCCTTGTCAAAGAATTCCGGTGAATTGAATTCATACAGGACAGAGAGGCGCTGACCAAGTAAATGACTGAGTTCCTCGACCTGACGGGCAGAAATATTGCCGGAACCACGCTGTGTAATCAGTGCCAAGGTCATGTAATAGCGTTCCAGACTTTGTTTGACTGGTGCAGCCAAGACAGTGAGCTGGTTATGCGCTTCGGTATTTGGCATTGGGCTGATCAAATCACCATTTTCATCTTGGTTGATCAGCTGCAATCCCATTAAGCCTTCGATATAACGTTCAATCTGGGCCGGGAGATCTTCCACGCCCCATTTCAGGAATAGCTCGGCTTTCAGGAATGGATACAGGGTACAAATCACGTTGGTTAGATCGGTACGGCTGATTTTGGCGTTGTGTTCAACCAGAGAGGCGATCAGTGAAGGCAACACAAAGGCATGCAGAATGTTATTGCGGAAATAGGTCAGCAAGAGAGCCTGATGGTCTTCAATCGCGATAATATCGCCCAGCGCATGCTGTACCCGTTTAATCAGTTTTAGTTTGAGACCGTAGGCAATAATTTCTTTGCCTGATAATGGGGTGACCAGTGTCCGTTCATCGTAAGGCAGGGCAGTCAACAGGTTGCGATATGCGTCTAACTGTTTGATGCAGATGGCTTCATCCAGGGTGTGTTTTGGTGTAGCCAATAAAATCAGCGATAACAGTGAGACCGGATTAATGACGACAGCACGATTGATATTTTCTTGAATCACCTGTGCAGCGGTAGTGACCGCGCTTGAGATTTCTGCAGGAATCGGATCATCATTTTTCTCAATGGTGATGTGTTCAGCATGATGCTGTTTTAGTACATCATCCAGAAACACTGGTTCACCGAAATTCACATGGACTTTGCCAAAGATGCGTTCGATTTTTCGCAGGGTTTGCATAATGCCGAGCAAGGATTCCGCTTCTTTCGGTTTACCCTGCATTTCGCCGATATAGGTCGAACCTTCCATCAGGCGTTCATAACCGATATAGGTGGGTAAAAAGACAATCGGTTTGGAACGACCACGCAAATGGCTATGTACTGTCATCGCCAACATGCCGGTTTTTGGTGGCAGCAGACGGCCGGTACGTGAACGCCCCCCTTCAATAAAGTATTCAATCGGGGTGTTACGTGACAGAATGCTGTAAAGGTATTCTTTGAACACTGTGGTATACAGTCCATTTCCACCAAAAGTACGACGAATAAAGAACGCACCACCACCGCGTAAGAGTTGACCGACAAATGGCAGATTCAGGTTATCGCCGGCAGCGACAAATGGCACCATCAGTCCACGACGATAAATCACATAAGACAATAATAAATAGTCGATATGGCTGCGGTGACATGGGGTATAAATAATTTCGTAATCTTTGGCCAGTTCACGCACGGTGCTGAAATTATGCACCTCCACGCCATCATACAGCTGCGTCCATAGGCGGGTCAGTGCCATGTCGGCAAAACGCACGGTCGATGCCGAATAATCGGAAACGATTTCGTTTAGATAGCCAATCGCTCGTTGTTCAGCTTCAATCAGGCTGACTTTACCGCGGATACTTTCACGGCGAATCGCTTCCTGCACATCACGGGATTTGATCAGGGACTGCATGACATTGCGACGGTCGGATAAATCCGGGCCGAGTACTACCTCACGCTGACGATCCAGATAATCATTCAGGTGGCTGGTGATATAGGTCGCAGGGGATAAATTCGGATATTGGGTTTGAGCATGCTGGATCAAGGCACGTAACGAAATCGCTTCATGGAACTCCAGATAAGATTCCCGACCATGTAAGCCGATATTGACCAGCTGTTTGACGCGACTCGGTGTCGCCCAAGTATCGGTAAAGAGCAGTTTGAGTAAGGAGTCTTCTTTGTCTGGAGAACGGCCCCAAAGCACGGTAACAGGAATCAGTTCGACTTCATAATCTGGATGCTTTTCCAGAAGTTCGACCAAGCGCAGCAGACGCGGTGAAAAGGCATGTGTTGGTGGATTGACAAGGTTGCGCTGATTTTTATGCTGCAAGAAAATCAGGGAAGCTTTTTCCTGATGTTCGCCCAGTCGTAACGGATCAAGTGCCGGATTTAACTTGAGACGGCGAGCTTCGCCATCAACCACCAAGGCATTGCTGCGAGAGTAATTCTGCAGCACATAGCACACGACCTTTTGGCGCGGAGTTGTTGCTTCTGTTGTTGTACCGGTTTCGGTTGGAACCTCACCAAGAACATGTGGTGTTACCACGAGGTCAAGTAACTTACTGGAAAACCGTCGATACATTTGACCAAAACCACGCTTGGACATACAGACTCCTACCTAAATGACAAAAACCGCAGCACGTGAAACCTGATGATCAATTCTGCAGCTGTGTGTAGCGGAACAAGACGATATTGTCTGATAAATTGTAGGTCATTTGCTACATTTTATCGTTAAAAAACGTATTTTTAGCTCAGTCAATCGCGTCAGATGATGACAGGCCAGTCAATCAATCTACAGGTTTTTATCGTTTAGCTATGGCAAAATAGCCCACCTGAGACCCTTTTGTTGTTCTTTTTGCTGTTTTCTTATTCATACAGCTCTCCCATTGTAGGATCCATATTTCATGAATGCCTTGACCCAAGAACTTGTTGAACTGTTAAGTCTGGAAAAGCTTGAAGAAAATATTTACCGTGGCATCAGTCGTAATCTGGTGGGAAAACGGGTGTTTGGCGGTCAGGTGTTGGGACAGGCGTTACGAGCCGCATCGTACACCACCGATCGTCCAGCACACTCCATGCATGCCTACTTTTTGTATGGGGGAGACGTCAATGCGCCAATTGTGTATGAGGTCAACAAGATCCGAGATGGCAAAAGCTTTATTAGCCGTCAGGTGAATGCAATTCAGCATGGTCGTACCATTTTTACCGCGATGGTGTCTTTTGCACATCCTGAAGAAGCTTTGGATTACCAACCAGAAGAACCGGCATATCCATCTCCAGAAGCCCTGAAAAATGAACAGGAACTCAAGCATGGCCTGATTCATTTTATCCCGGACAATGTCCGTGCCAGTTTCATGCGTGAGCGTCTGATCGAGATTCGCCCGGTGAATCCTTACAACCCGTTTCAGCCGCAGCCCGAAGCTCCCACTTACGCCCATTATCTGCGTACCCATGATCCGATCGCAGCTGAAGTGGATGATCCAGCCCTGCATCAGGCGATCATTGCCTTTTATTCAGACTTTATTTTTATGACCACAGCACTGCGTCCGCATGGTTTGAGCTATTTGACGCCAAATTTACAATGTGCCAGTCTGGATCATACGATTTATTTCCATCGTCCTTTGCGTGCCGATGAATGGATGCTGTATGACATGGATGCCACGGTCACCACCAGTTCACGAGGCTTGAACTTTGGCCGCATGTGGCAGAATGGTCAGTTGGTCTGCAGTACGGTACAGGAAGGTTTGATCCGTTTGCGTGAAATTGAAAGCCAGTAATTTGATCCTGTTGCAAGCAGCCATCCGCTCAGGATGGCTTTTTATTTTCTGTTTGCGCAGGCAAAAAATAATACTCGATTGTTGATTTGCTGCATGTCATAGTGCGTTCAGAATGAGCCAAGCATAAGTACCGTGATGAGTCTAAATACACAAATTCTGATAGCTGCAATTTTTGGGGTCGCCTTTGGTTTTTTATTGAATCTCTATCCCCATAGCCAGTTTTTTGACAGTAGTCTGTATCTTTTGGCGCTGGCCAGCAGTATTTTTATTGGTTCGCTGAAGATGCTGATTGTGCCACTGATTTTTAGTTCGATTGTCGTGGGAGTATCCAACCTGGAAGCAGGCGGTCAGTTTAGCCGGGTCTGGAAAATCACCTTTTTGTGCTTTATTACGACCACGACTCTGGCACTGGGATTGGGCTTGTTGTGTGCGCATTTATTTGAAGTCGGCAAGGGCATCGATGTCACTAGTTTTGCCAGTGCCATGCAGGCTCATCAAACAGCGGACAGCTTAACCCCCGCATCATTCTTGACCAACTTTATCCAGAACACCTTGATCAATCCGTTTAAAGCCTTTAGTGAGGGGAATCTGCTTGCCGTGGTGGTGTTTGCCTTACTGATCGGCGTTGCATTGGTACATGGTGGAGATCGTTATCATGTGTTCCGTCAGTTAAGTCAGCAGTTTTTTGAGCTGATGATGACCTTGGTAGGTTGGGTGATGAAACTGGCACCTATCGGTATTTTTGCCTTGCTAGCAAAACTGATTGCCAGTGAAGATATTTCGGTATTGAGCCGGTTGGCTGAATTCGCGGCAGTGGTTACCGGAACAACCTTATTTCATGGCTTGGTGGTCTTACCATTACTTTTGTGGCTATTTGGCCGGATGCAGCCGCTGCGTTTTTTTCGTGGTGCTCGTATAGCCTTGGTGACGGCTTTTGCCACTAGCTCCAGCTCAGCGACCATGCCGCTATCTATCGAATGTGCCCGCAAAAACTTAGGGGTTCGTCCGCAAACAGCCGGCTTCGTGATTCCCTTGGGGACACAGCTGAATATGGATGGCACTGCTCTGTATGAAGCCGCTGCGGCACTGTTTGTTGCCAATCTGATCGGGTTGGAATTGAACTTTACCCAGCAGTTGGTGGTATGTTTAACGGCGATGATCGCTTCTCTCGGTGCCCCCGGGATTCCAAGTGCCGGCATGGTGACCATGATCATGGTATTGCAGTCAGTTGGCTTGCCAGCGGAAGCGATAGCAATCCTGTTACCTATCGACCGTTTGCTCGATACTGTGCGCACGGTGGTCAATGTGCAGGGAGATATGATGATTAGTGTGGTGGTTGACCGTTATGCACAAGATGTCGAACATTTACCCGACACTGTACAAAAGAGTTAGAATTTACGCATCAGCAAAAAGCCCAGATCAGTTGTGACTGATCTGGGCTTTTTTATTCAGATGGAGTTTTTTAGCGTTGATCAGCTTCATCATCCGTTATTTGTTCTGGTTGGAAATCTTCGAGTTCTTCAAAACTGTCGACTTCATCGTCCTCCACAGCTTCCGGAATGGTATCTAAATCAAATTGGCTCACCTGATCCAGGGTGAAGTTCAGACGACCTCCCATCACGCTGGCCAGCTCCTCCAGCCCCTGTTTGTTGAGCGAAGAAAACAGCTGAATAGAGAACTGCAACTTCATCTTTTTCAGGGTTTGTTTGACTTCGAGCAGGACTTTGTTGGCTGGACCACGATTCAGCTTGTCGGATTTGGTCAGGAGCACATGTACAAACAGCTTTCGTGAGTGTGCCCACTCCAGCATCATCACATCAAAGTGTTGCAGCGGATGGCGGATATCCATCAAGAGCACTAGACCTTGCAGGCTCTTGCGGTGAATCAGATAATTTTCCAGCTCTTTTTGCCAGACCAGTTTCATGGCTTCAGGAACAGCAGCATAACCATAGCCAGGAAGATCGACCAGGCGCTGATCGGGATTACCCAGACTAAAGAAGTTGATCATTTGGGTACGGCCCGGTTTTTTCGAAGCACGTGCCAGCTGTTTCTGGTTGGTCAAGGCATTAATCGCACTCGATTTTCCGGCATTGGAACGGCCCGCAAAGGCAATTTCATAACCGCTATCGTCCACACAGAGAGAGAGCTTGGGCGCACTCATCAAGAATTCGGCTTTGCGTAACCAGTTCAGTGCTTGAACCGCATATTCATTGATCGCAGGATCTACTTTTTTCTCGTAGCTGATCTTTTGCTTGGTCGTATGCGCGGTCTTACTGTTTCTGGATTTTCCACTGCTGCGATGCATAGCTCTTCACTGTCATTCTTGAATCAAACCCTAGTATAAAGGAACTCGGGCGTTCTCGCGAATATTGCAGATATGAGGATTATACGTTGAGCAGTTGGATGGCTGGGTAAGCATTGTTGGATGTGGCACGTTGAATCGGTTCCACAGCTTCAGCCAAGGTGTGTTGATTGAGTTTCTGATAGAACTCTTCCACTGCTTCATCGAGCAAGCCTTTGAGTCCACAGTAACTGCGTAGTACGCAAGGTGGGGTGCCGCATTCAACAATCGGTTGTCCGCCTTGCAAAATACGGACGAGATCGCCCATGCGTAATAAAAGGGCTTCAGGCTGCAAACGAATCCCCCCGCCTTTACCACGTGTAGTGACGATCCAGTTTTTTTTGCCCATGAAGTGAACGATTTTGACCAGATGGTTTTGCGAAACATGCAAATCCTTGGCGATTTCGGCAATGGTGTAGGGTATTTCACGAGGACGCGAAATATACATGAGGACGCGTAATGCGTAATCGGTGAATTTACTTAATTGCATGATCGCCTAACCATAAGAGACAGCTTAGGGGATCATCTTGGCGCGAGAGTTCAAAGGGGAGGAACTCTCGGCCTGGATGTTCTAACTCAAGCTGCTAATTTAGAGCTTTACTGGAGCAGTGACTTCGACACTGTCACCTACTTGGTAGTCTTCAAGAAGAATTTTGGCTACTGAGAATTCAGTTGGATTTTCTTCAGGAGTTACAATGAAACTATAATCGGTATTGCCTTGATTTTCCACAAAAGTAAATTGTTGTGGTTGATCAATACCATGCTTTTTAACGTGAACTTTCACAGAAATAAAGTGGCCTGCTTCTGCTGGAGTCACTGCTTTACCATCTTTAGGTGCAATGGTCATACGTTTGCCATTTTCCGCAGCTTCAACGGCTTTAATTTCAAATTCGCGCCAGCCAGCCCAGCCACCTTGGTTGTGTGCAAGTGTGTCATATTTTTGCTTCTCAACACCGATCATGATATCAGCCAGCTGTAGATAAGCCTGTTTCCATGCTTCAATCAGGTCAGATTCAAATGGAACATTCAATACTTCGCTGATCGAGTGCAACAGGTTCTCACCCACAATCATGTATTGATCTGGTTGGATGTCTAAGCTCACGTGTTTGGTGGTCATACGTTCTACCGCTTTGCCCAAAACACCCGGATTTTCGATATTTTCCGCATAGGCCAAAACTGCAGCAGCCAGGGCGCGAGGTTGGCGACCTGTACTTTGGTGATCTAGGTTAAACACATTTTTCAGCTCTGGATTATTTTTCAACATACGTTGATAAAAATAGCTGGTCAGTGTCACGCCATTTTCACGTAGAACAGGTACGGTCGACTTAACGATTTCGATTTGTTGTGGGGTCATCATAGCGGCGGCTTCATTTTGTTGTTTATAAGATGTATTTAAAATACATCTTTAAGATGGCCTTGACAATACACAGCATGATAAAAATACATAAAAAAGTAAAGGATAATTAATATCCTTTAATTTTCAATATGTTGAATTGTTTTTTGGCTAAAATGAGTGAAGTTGAGCTAAAGCTTGCTGAATATCTGCAATTAAATCTTCAGCATGTTCAAGACCAATACAGAAACGTACCAGTAGACCGTCGGCAAGATGTGGATGACTGAGCTGGCGCATTTCTTTGGGGTTATACAGCATGACCAAACTAACCGGGCCACCCCAGCTAAAGCCGAGTTTAAATAGGGTGAGACTGTCACAGAACCGGCGTATAGCCGCCATATCATATTCTGCTTTAAAAATGACACTGACCAGTCCAGCGCTTAAGCCATCCTGGCATACTTGTTGCCAGTAGCAATGTCCTGGAGAATCAGGATGGGCAGGATGCAGGACTTGCGCGAACTCTGCTCGTGTTTTCAACCAGTCTAAAATGGTTAGAGCAGTTTGCTGTTGCTGGCGATAGCGGAGGGACATATGCGCTAGGCTGCGCTGGATCTGTGCCACATCATCACCGGCAACCGCAATGCCTTGAATTGCATGCATACGGAATAGCTGATGATGCAGCTTACTATCCCGGGTGACAATGCTGCCCATCAAAATATCACCGCCACCACTCGGGTATTTGGTTAGCGCATGCACGCTGATGTCCACGGCTAAATGTTCTGAAGAAAAATCAAAAGGATTGAAGGCTAACCCTGCTCCCCAGGTATTGTCCAAAACGGTCAATACTTTTGCGGAACGTGCCTTTTCTACCAGACCCACTAAATTGGGGAATTCAAGCGTCACCGATCCAGCCGCTTCGAGCCATAACAATTTAGATTGGGCTGAAAACTCCAGAGAATTAACCTCTAACGCATTATAGACCCGCACCTGAATTCCATAACGTTTTTGCAGGTTGTGCAAATGTTCCATGTTGGGTCCATAGATATTGTCAGGTACCCAAACTTCATTACCTTGAGCTAGAAAAGTGGAATTCACCAGATTAATGGCTGACAGACCGCTAGGGGCCAGCAAGCAATACTCACCGTGTTCAATTTGTGCAATTTGATCTGCCAGGGTGAAAGTGGTCGGTGTGCCATGTGTGCCATAGCTATAATCGTAGGGATCGGTCCAGTGGCGATTAAACAGGGCATCGGTATTGTCGAAAATAATGGTGGATGCACGAAACAGGGGAGGTTGAATCGTCTCGATATATTGCGGAGCCTTTCTTGGTGCATGGATTAGCTCTGTTTGCGGATTTTTTTTCACAGGAATGCTCAAAAACAGGTCTTTTATACGGTTTAGATTAAGAGAAACCCTTCTGTAGTGCCAGTAAAAGTCGACTTTTGTGAAAAAGCATCCAACTTGGCGTCAATTTTGCAAAAGCAGCAATGACATGAACAACAATAGGATTCTCGCGCATGAAGTCGCATTTAAAGGTCCATTATTTTCAGCATATTGCTGGTGAAGGATTTGGAAGCTGTTATGCCTATTTACAACAATACCAGGCGCAGATCACCGCTACCGAGTTTTTTGCACTCCCCCTTGATCAGTCATTAGAAATAGAAGCATTGCCACAGATAGAGGATGTGGATCTATTAATTATTATGGGGGGAACCATGAGCGTGAATGATGAGGCGAATTTCCCGTGGTTAAAAATGGAAAAACGCTGGATTCGCCGTTATCTGTCTGCTGGTAAGCCGGCGATTGGCTTGTGTCTAGGTGGGCAGTTGATTGCCAATGCTTTGGGAGCAGCAGTGAGTCGGAATCCTCATCCAGAACGTGGTTGGTCAATGATTCAACGGGTACAGTCGGTGCCTGATTGGTGTTTTCAGTTGCCACCGCAGTTACAGGTGTTGCAGTGGCATAGTGAAACCTTTGAAATTCCGCGTGGTGCGATTTTACTGGCAGAAAATTCAGCCTGCCGTCACCAGATGTATCAGATGGGAAAGAATGTATTGGGTTTTCAATTTCATCCAGAAAGTACACCCGAAAGCCTGGCATTGTTTTTGGAAAATGATGAAGAAGAGATACCTTGTATCGGTCCTTACATTCAGTCTGATGCGGAGTTAGGGAAAATTGAAAAAAAGCATTTTGAACCTGGCAATCAGTTACTTAATCAGGCGATTGAATACGTATTGCAGCGCTCAGTGCTGTGAGTGAAATTTAAGCATTTGATTTGTCTTGGATTGGCTAAAAAAATCATAAAAGCATCAAAAGGGATTTGCTTAAGCCTTAAACAATAGTTATAATGGGCGACCCTCAATAGGAGGGGGTTAGTTGCGAAGAAAGTAACTAGCATCGTGACAGTCGCGGCATCGATCGTGACCTTAGTGATTTTCACTGCCTTTGACACTTACCAATAGGTGAGGTGCGTCAAGGGTGATTCTTTATATATTTGGCTTGGAGTTTACTGGTATGTCTAACCAGAGAATCCGTATCCGTTTGAAGTCTTTTGATCATCGTTTAATTGATCAATCTGCTCAAGAGATCGTAGAAACAGCAAAGCGTACTGGCGCACAAGTATGTGGTCCAATTCCGATGCCTACACGCATCGAACGCTTCAACGTTCTTACTTCACCGCACGTTAACAAAGATGCGCGTGACCAGTATGAAATCCGCACCTACAAACGTTTGATCGACATCGTTCAACCTACAGATAAAACTGTTGATGCATTGATGAAATTAGATCTTGCGGCTGGTGTTGACGTTCAGATCGCATTGGGTTAAGGCTTTCGGTTAATTAACACTCTAAGTTAATTAAGCCGCTTTTTTAGAGGTTTACACACATGGCTATTGGTTTAGTCGGTCGCAAGTGCGGTATGACCCGTATCTTCACAGAAGCCGGCGTCTCTGTGCCAGTTACAGTGATCGAAGTTGATCCAAACCGCATCACGCAAATCAAGACGCTTGAAACTGATGGTTATCAAGCAATTCAAATCACTACTGGTGAACGTCGCGAATCTCGCGTAACGAATGCTCAGAAAGGTCACTTTGCGAAAGCGGGTGTTGCTGCTGGTCGTTTGGTTAAAGAATTCCGCGTTTCAGAAGCTGAGCTTGAAGGTCGTGAAGTTGGTGGTACGATCGGTGTTGATTTGTTCGCAGTTGGTCAAGTAGTTGACGTAACTGGTCAATCAAAAGGTAAAGGTTTCCAAGGTGGTGTTAAGCGTTGGAACTTCCGTACGCAAGACGCAACTCACGGTAACTCTGTATCTCACCGTGTTTTAGGTTCTACAGGTCAAAACCAGACTCCTGGACGCGTGTTCAAAGGCAAGAAAATGGCCGGTCACCTAGGTGATGAACGCGTAACAGTACAAGGTCTTGAAATCGTATCTATTGACGCTGAACGTTCTGTTCTAGTTGTTAAAGGTGCTATTCCTGGTGCAACTGGCGGTGACGTAATCGTACGTCCTACCATCAAGGCCTGAGGGGAAATAACGTGAATTTAAAAACTGTTTCCGGCTCTGCTGTTGAGTTGTCTGAAGTTGCTTTCGGACGTGAGTTTAATGAAGCGCTTGTACACCAAGTTGTAACTGCTTATCTAGCAGGTGGTCGTCAAGGTTCTAAAGCTCAGAAATCACGTGCTGACGTATCTGGCGGTGGTAAAAAGCCATTCCGTCAAAAAGGTACTGGCCGTGCTCGTGCTGGTTCTATTCGTAGCCCAATCTGGGTTGGCGGTGGTAAAACTTTTGCTGCGCGTCCACAAGACTGGTCTCAAAAAGTTAACCGTAAAATGTACCGCGGTGCAATGCAATGTATCTTAGCTGAACTTGTTCGCCAAGATCGTCTTGTATTGGTTGAAGAGTTTGCTGTTGCAGCTCCAAAAACTAAAGACTTGCTTGCTAAACTGAACGACTTGAATGCAACTCGCGCATTGATCGTTACTGAAGCTGTAGATGAAAACTTGTATCTAGCAGCGCGTAACCTTCCACACGTTGATGTGGTTGATGCAACTGCAATCGATCCTGTGAGCTTGATCGCGTTCGATAAAGTTGTGATGTCTGTGGCTGCTGCTAAGAAAATTGAGGTAGAACTCGGATGAACAACGAACGTATCTATCAAATCCTCAAAGGACCAGTCTTCTCAGAAAAGGCACAAGTTTTAGGTGAAACTGCTGGTGTTCAAGTTTTCAAAGTTGCACTTGATGCAAACAAACTTGAAATCAAAAAAGCAGTTGAGCAATTGTTTGGTGTAGAAGTTGTTAAAGTTAACACGACTATCACTAAAGGTAAGACTAAGCGCTTTGGTAAAACATTAGGACGTCGTTCTGATGTTAAAAAAGCATACGTCACCCTGAAAGCTGGCCAAGATGTAGAGATGGCTGACTTGGGCGATACCGCTGAAAGCGCAGCGGAATAAGGACGAGAATTATGCCGATTCAAAAATGTAAGCCAACGTCTCCAGGACGTCGCTTTGTAGAGAAAGTCGTTCACGACCATCTTCACAAAGGCGCGCCTTACGCACCGTTGGTTGAAGCTAAAAAACGTACTGGTGGCCGTAATAATAATGGTCATATCACGACTCGCCACGTAGGTGGTGGTCATAAACAGCACTACCGTCTTGTTGACTTTAAACGTAACAAAGATGGCATTCCTGCTGTTGTAGAGCGTATCGAATACGATCCTAACCGTACTGCACACATTGCATTGTTGAAGTATGCTGACGGTGAACGTCGTTATATCATCGCACCTAAAGGCTTGCGTGCTGGCGATAAAGTACAATCTGGTAACGATGCTCCAATTCGTCCAGGTAACTGCTTGCCACTTCGTAACATGCCAATCGGTTCTACACTTCACAACATCGAACTTAAAATCGGTAAAGGTGCTCAGTTAGCACGTTCTGCTGGTACTTCAGTTCAATTGTTGGGTCGTGATGGTTCTTACGCGATCGTTCGTCTACGTTCTGGCGAAATGCGTAAAATCCATGTTGAATGCCGCGCTGTAATTGGTGAAGTTTCTAACCAAGAAAACAACCTGCGCTCACTAGGTAAAGCTGGTGCTGCACGCTGGCGTGGTGTTCGTCCTACCGTACGTGGTATGGCAATGAACCCGGTTGATCACCCGCACGGTGGTGGTGAAGGGCGTAACAAAGGTATTCAACCTGTAAGCCCATGGGGTCAAAAAGCTAAAGGGTACAAGACACGTACCAACAAGCGTACGACTAAGATGATTATTCGCGACCGTCGCGTCAAGTAAAGGAATCTGACTAATGCCTCGTTCTCTGAAAAAAGGTCCATTCGTCGATGCGCACTTGTTCGCTAAGGTTGAAGCGGCTGTTGCGGCTAATAACCGTAAGCCGATCAAGACTTGGTCTCGTCGTTCGATGATCCTTCCAGATTTTGTTGGTTTAACAATTTCTGTTCACAATGGTCGTAACCACGTTCCAGTAATTATTACTGAACACATGGTTGGTCATAAACTCGGTGAATTCGCGCCAACTCGTACCTATCGTGGTCACGGTGTTGACAAGAAGTCTAAACGTTAATGGGTGCTATGATGGAAGTAACTGCTAAATTACGCGGTGCCGCTATCTCGGCACAAAAAGCTCGTTTGGTTGCAGATCTAATTCGTGGCAAATCTGTTGCTCACGCGCTTAACATCTTGAACTTCAGCAACAAAAAAGCTGCAGCTCTTGTTAAGAAAGCATTGGAATCTGCGATTGCAAACGCTGAACACAATAACAGTTTAGATGTTGACGACCTTAAAGTTTCTACGATTTACGTTGATGAAGGCATGAGCCTTAAACGTATTATGCCACGTGCTAAAGGCCGTGCAGATCGTATTACTAAGCGTACTTGTCACATCACCGTTAAGGTAGGGGTTTGATATGGGTCAGAAGGTTCATCCAATCGGTATCCGCCTAGGTGTTGTGAAACGTCATAACGCTAACTGGTATGCGAGTCCGAAACAATACGCTGAATACTTGCTTAAAGATCTTCAAGTTCGTGAGTTTTTAACTAAAAAACTTAAGAGCGCGATGGTCAGCAATATTCTTATCGAACGTCCAACAGGCGCTGCTAAAGTAACAATTAGCACTGCTCGTCCTGGTATCGTAATCGGTAAAAAAGGCGAAGATATTGAAAAATTACAACGTGAGCTCACCGCTATTATGGGTGTGCCTGCGCAAGTAAGCATCAACGAAATTGATCGCCCAGACTTAGATGCGCGTCTAGTTGCTGAAGCTATCGCTTCTCAATTGGAAAAACGTGTAATGTTCCGTCGTGCTATGAAGCGTGCGGTACAAAACACAATGCGTGCCGGTGCTAAGGGTATCAAAGTTGAAGTATCTGGTCGTTTAGGTGGTGCTGAAATCGCACGTACTGAATGGTATCGTGAAGGTCGTGTACCTTTGCATACGCTTCGTGCTGACATCGACTATGCAACTATGCGCGCTGAAACAACTTACGGTACGATTGGTGTTAAAGTTTGGATCTTCCGTGGCGAGATCTTGGGTGGCATGAAACAAGTCATGAACCCAGCTCCAGCTGAAGAACGTCCAGCTAAACGCGGTCGCGGTCGTGGTGAAGGTCAAGAGCGTCGTGGTCGTCGCGCTGCAGACAAGGGAGAATAATCCATGTTGCAACCAAAACGTACCAAATTCCGTAAAGTGCATAAAGGCCGTAACACTGGTCTAGCACATCGTGGTAGTACAGTATCATTTGGTTCGATTGCTATTAAAGCGACTGAACGTGGTCGTATGACT
This sequence comes from Acinetobacter minutum, assembly GCF_035916735.1. Classification (NCBI taxonomy): domain Bacteria; kingdom Pseudomonadati; phylum Pseudomonadota; class Gammaproteobacteria; order Moraxellales; family Moraxellaceae; genus Acinetobacter; species Acinetobacter minutum. Next base: position 19,024 of record NZ_JAQIHG010000013.1, on the reverse strand, counting down.
GCGCGTCAGATCGAAGCTTGCCGTCGTACCATTAGCCGTCGTATTAAGCGTGGTGGTAAAATCTTCATCCGCGTATTCCCAGACAAGCCAATCACCGAAAAGCCATTAGAAGTTCGTATGGGTAACGGTAAAGGTAACGTGGAGTACTGGGTTTGCGAGATCAAGCCAGGTAAGATCCTGTACGAAATTGAAGGTGTGAACGAAGAACTAGCAACTGAAGCGTTCAAGCTTGCTGCTGCTAAACTTCCGTTTAAAACCACAATCGTGACTCGGACGGTAATGTAATGAAAACTAAAGATCTACGTGAAAAATCGGTAGAAGAGTTGAAAGCTTTGCTTGATGAGCAACAGCTTAACCAATTCCGTCTTCGTATGGCGAAAGCAACTGGTCAATTGGGTAAATCGCACGAAGTGCAACTTACTCGCAAGACTATTGCGGTTATCAAGACACTCCTTACCGAAAAACAGGGGAACGGACAATGAGTGAAAAAACAGTCCGCACGTTAACCGGCAAAGTCGTAAGCGACAAAATGGACAAGTCTATTGTTGTGCTTATTGAACGCCGCGTTCAACACCCGTTGTATGGCAAATCAATCCGCCGTTCAACTAAACTACACGCTCATGATGAGAACAACGTTGCTAAACTTGGTGACCTTGTGACTATCAAAGAAAGCCGCCCAATTTCTAAAACTAAGTCATGGACATTAGTTGAAGTTGTTGAAGCAGCTGCTGAGTAATTAGACGTTCTTGTTGCATCATCGGACAATTTCGAGTACTCTTTGAGCCTTTCGAAATTGTGACCGGTGATGCTCGGTTTTGGAGTAGGGCAATGATTCAAACCGAAACGATGCTCGACGTAGCAGACAACAGTGGTGCTCGCCGCGTACAATGTATTAAAGTACTTGGTGGTTCACATCGTCGTTATGCTTCTGTTGGCGACATTATTAAAGTTACTGTAAAAGAAGCTATTCCACGCGCACGTGTTAAAAAAGGTGACGTGATGAATGCTGTAGTTGTACGTACAAAGTTCGGCATTCGTCGTCCAGATGGTTCAGTGATCCGTTTTGATGACAACGCTGCTGTGATTTTGAACAACAACAAAGCGCCGATTGCTACTCGTATTTTCGGACCAGTGACTCGTGAACTTCGTACTGAACAGTTCATGAAAATTATTTCACTGGCTCCTGAAGTTCTATAAGAGGCAATCATGGCTAAGATCAAAAAAGGCGATCAAGTAATTGTGATCGCAGGTAAAGAAAAAGGCAAACAGGGTACTGTTCTGTCTGTTTCTAATGACCGCGTTAAGGTTGAAGGCCTTAACTTGGTGAAGAAGCACCAGAAGCCAAACCGTGTAACCGGCGCTGAAGGCGGTGTTGTTACTCAGGAAGCTTCGCTTCACATCTCTAACGTGGCAATTTTTAATGCTACAACCCAAAAGGCTGACCGTGTTGGTTACCAAACGATTGATGGCGTGAAAACTCGCGTTTACAAATCAAATGGTGAATCAGTGGCGGCAGCGAAGTAATAGGTTGAAATAGGCAATGGCCAGACTTAAAGCGCGTTATAACGACGAACTTAAAGCTCAATTACAAGAACAATTGGGCATTAAGAATGTGATGGAAATTCCTCGCATCACTAAAATCACCATTAACATGGGTGTTGGTGCAGCTGCTGCTGACAAAAAACTCCTTGATGGTGCACTTTCTGATATGCAAGCAATTGCTGGTCAAAAACCAGTTCTTACATTAGCTCGTAAATCTATCGCGGGTTTCAAAATCCGTGATGGTTGGCCGATCGGCTGTAAAGTTACTTTACGTGGCGAGCGTATGTACGAATTCTTGGACCGTTTGATCTCTATCGCGATCCCTCGTATCCGTGACTTCCGTGGTTTCTCAGCGAAATCATTCGATGGTCGTGGTAACTACTCTATGGGTCTTAAAGAACAAATCGTTTTCCCTGAAATCGATTTCGATAAGATTGATCGTATTCGTGGTATGGACATTACCATCACTACGACTGCTCGCACCGATGACGAAGGCCGTGCGCTTATGCGTGCATTCGGCTTCCCGTTCAAATAAGAGGTCGATATGGCTAAGAAAGGTATGATTAATCGCGAATTGAAACGCGAAGCTACTGTTGCTAAATACGCTGCAAAACGTGCTGAATTAAAAGCGACGATTGCAAACGTAAATGCAAGCGACGAAGAACGTTTCGAAGCGATGATGAAGTTACAAGCATTACCTCGTAATGCGTCTCCAGTACGCCTTCGTAACCGTTGTGGTTTAACTGGTCGTCCTCATGGTTACTTCCGTAAGTTCGGTCTAAGCCGTAACAAATTACGTGACACAGTAATGCAAGGTGATGTACCGGGCGTTGTTAAGGCAAGCTGGTAAGGAGCGACTATAAATGAGTATGCAAGATACCGTTGCCGACATGCTAACACGTGTTCGTAACGCACAAATGGCGAAGAAACAAACTGTTTCTATGCCAAATTCTAAGTTGAAGGTTGCTATTGCAAACGTTCTTCAACAAGAAGGTTACATTTCGAATGTAGAAGTTGCTGAAGCTGAAGGCAATAAAGCAACTTTGACCATTACGTTAAAATATTTCGAAGGCAAACCAGTTATCGAAACCGTTAAGCGCGTAAGCCGTCCAGGTCTGCGCCAATACCGCGGTAAAGATAATCTTCCAAGCGTTAAGCAAGGTTTGGGTATTGCAATTGTTTCTACAAGCAAAGGCATCATGACTGATCGCGCTGCACGTGCTGCGGGCATCGGTGGTGAAGTTATTGCTTTTGTTTCATAATAGGTGATTCCTCATGTCTCGTGTGGCTAAAGCCCCAGTAACTGTACCTAACGGTGTAACAGTTACTCAGAACGGCCGGCAGGTCGAAGTGAAAGGCAGCAAAGGTACATTGTCTTTCAACCTGCATGCGCTGGTCGAGCTAAAACAGGAAGAAGGTAAACTTCAAGTTGCTCCAGTTAAAGAGTCGAAAGACGCTTGGATGCAAGCTGGTACTGCTCGCGCTGTGTTAAATAACCTTGTTAAAGGTGTTAACGAAGGCTTCGAACGTAAATTGCAATTGATCGGTGTTGGTTATAAAGCTGCGGTTAAAGGTAACGTTGTTAACCTTAACCTTGGTTACTCTCACCCAATCGATTATGCACTTCCTGAAGGCGTAACTGCAGAAACTCCAACTGCAACTGAAATCGTATTGAAATCTGCGAACAAACAGTTGTTAGGTCAAGTAGCTGCTGACATCCGTTCATATCGTGAGCCTGAGCCATATAAAGGTAAAGGTGTTCGTTATTCGGATGAAGTTGTCCTTCGTAAAGAAGCTAAGAAGAAATAAGGCGCGAGGTTCTTATGAACGAAAAGAAACAATCCCGTTTGCGTCGTGCGAAAAGCACACGCTTGCACATCCGTGCATTGGGTGCGACTCGTTTGTGTGTAAACCGCACTCCGCGTCACATCTATGCTCAAGTTATCTCAGCAGATGGTGGCAAAGTTTTAGCGCAAGCTTCTACTTTAGATGCATCTTTACGTAGTGGTACTACTGGTAATGTTGAAGCGGCAACTAAAGTTGGTGCTTTAATCGCGGAACGTGCTAAAGCAGCTGGTATTACTAAAGTTGCGTTTGACCGTTCTGGTTTCAAATATCATGGTCGTATCAAAGCCTTGGCTGATGCTGCTCGTGAAAACGGCTTGGAGTTCTAATCATGGCTAAAGTTGAACAAAACGAAGGTCTTGTTGAAAAGCTGGTTGCCGTTGATCGTGTAGCCAAAGTTGTTAAGGGTGGTCGTATCTTCTCTTTCACAGCATTAACGGTTGTGGGTGATGGTAATGGTCGTGTAGGTTTTGGTCGTGGTAAAGCGCGTGAAGTTCCAGCTGCTATTTCTAAAGCACTTGAAGCTGCTCGTCGCAACATGATCACGGTTGATCTTGCAGGTACTACTCTGCAACACCCTGTGAATGCTCGTCATGGTGCAAGCCGTGTATACATGCAACCTGCTTCAGAAGGTACTGGCGTAATCGCTGGTGGCGCAATGCGTGCCGTTCTTGAGGCTGCAGGTGTACAAAACGTACTTGCTAAATGTTATGGTTCTACTAACGCTGCGAACGTTGTTAACGCGACTTTTAAAGGTCTGCGTGACATGACTTCTCCTGAGAAAGTTGCTGCGAAACGTGGTCTTTCAGTAGAACAAATTCAAGGGTAATCAATCATGAAAACGATTAAAGTTACCCAGACTAAATCTGCTTCGCACCGCTTGAAAAATCACAAGCTTTGCCTTCAAGGTTTAGGTCTGCGTCGTATTGGTCATACTGTAGAAGTGCAAGATACACCTTCTAACCGCGGTATGATCAACCAAGTCTACTATATGGTTAGTGTAGAGGAATAAGCCATGACTCTGCGTTTAAATGAACTTGCGCCTGCAGAAGGTGCAAAACGTGAAAATCGTCGTCTAGGTCGTGGTATCGGTTCTGGCGTTGGTAAGACTGGTGGTCGTGGTATCAAAGGTCAAAAATCACGTAAAAGTGGTGGCGTTCGTCCAGGCTTTGAAGGTGGTCAAACTGCACTTTACCGTCGTTTGCCTAAATTCGGCTTCACTAGCCAAATCGCTTTGAAAACTGCTGAAGTACGTTTATCTGAGCTTAGCAAAGTGGAAGGCGACATTGTTAGCCTTGAAACTTTGAAAGCTGCGAATGTTGTTCGTAAAGACATGATTCGCGCTCGTATCGTGCTTTCTGGTGAAATCACTCGCGCATTCACTATCCAAGGTGTTGCGGTGACTGCAGGCGCTAAAGCAGCTGTTGAAGCTGCTGGCGGTAAAGTCGAGGAGTAATCACTAGTGTCTATGTCTCCTAGTTCTTCAGGTCATGTTCACATGATGAAAGGCCAGCCATTTCACGTGAAATATCGTGAAATTATTCGCCGAATGATGTTTCTCATCGGGGCGTTGTTGGTGTTTCGACTAGGAGCGCATATTCCAGTACCGGGCATTAATAATGCTGCACTTGAGAACCTCTTCAATGCAAACCAAGGTACGATCCTTGGTTTGTTTAATATGTTTTCAGGTGGCGCATTAGAGCGAATGTCTATTCTTGCGCTTGGGATCATGCCATACATCTCTGCTTCAATTATTGTGCAGCTGATGTCTACAGTGGTTCCACAGCTCGAAGCTTTGAAAAAAGAAGGCGAGCAAGGCAAACGTAAGATTAACCAATATACGCGACAAGGAACATTGTTGCTGGCACTGGTACAGTCCGTCGGGATGTGTGCAGGTCTGATCAGTCAGGGAATTACTTTGACGTCAGGCATGGCATTTTATATTCCTGCTGTGACTTCTTTAGTTGCTGGTACTATGTTCTTAATGTGGTTAGGAGAACAAATTACTGAACGCGGTGTCGGTAATGGGATCTCCATGATCATTTTTGCGGGTATTGTGGCTGGGTTGCCTAATTTGATTATGCAATCATTTACCTCAATCGAAAATGGCCAAGCAAGTTTGATTGGTCTGGCAGTTTTTGCACTGCTTTCATTAGGTGTGTTGGCCGCAATTGTGTTTATTGAGAAAGCACAGCGTCGTATCCCTGTGAACTACGCACAAAAACAGCAAGGTCGACGTGTATTTACCGCGCAGCAAAGCCATTTGCCATTGAAAATTAATATGGCGGGCGTGATTCCTGCAATTTTTGCCAGTTCATTGCTTTTGTTCCCTGCGAGCTTAGGTCAGTGGGTGGGTAGTGCAGATCCGAATGCGGGTATTATCAAGCGTAGTCTGCAAGATTTGGCTTTAGTTTTATCGCCTGGACAACCTTTGTATTTGGTGCTCTTTGGTGCGTTAATTATCTTTTTCTGTTACTTCTACACTGCGCTGGTTTTCAGTCCAAAAGAAGTTTCAGAGAACTTGAAACGCAGCGGAGCTTATGTGCCTGGTATTCGTCCAGGTGAGCAAACTGCTCGTTACTTAGATCATATTCTCAATCGTTTGACCTTTATTGGTGCGATTTACATTACAGTGATCTGTTTGATGCCGATGGTATTGCAAAGTTCATTTGGTATTCCATTCTCTTTGGGTGGTACCTCTTTGCTGATCGTTGTAGTTGTAGTGATGGACTTTATGGCTCAGCTTCAAGCACATCTCACCTCGCACCAGTACGATAACCAAACGTTAATGAGAAAAACGACTGCTCATCCGAAGGGATAAGCGCACTTAGAGGTTTCATCATGAAAGTACAAGCTTCTGTAAAGAAAATTTGTGGTAGCTGTAAAGTTATCCGTCGTAATGGGGTTATCCGCGTGATTTGTAGCGCAGAACCTCGTCATAAGCAGCGTCAAGGTTAATCTGATCAAGACCTGTTGATTTCAGTAGGCTAATTAGGTTAATATCCGCCCCTCAAGATTTTTTGTGGGGCGGTTGATTATCTACTGCCTTTTTGGAGAAAAGTGAATGGCTCGTATTGCCGGTGTAAACATTCCGGATAACAAGCATGCTGTTATCTCCCTCACGTACATCTTTGGTATTGGTCGCCACACTGCTAAGAATATCTTAGCTGCTGTTGGTATCGCTCCAACAACTAAGATCCGTGAATTGGATGATGCTCAGCTTGATGCGATTCGTGCAGAAGTTGCTAAGGTTCCGACCGAAGGTGACTTACGTCGCGAAATTTCCATGAACATTAAACGTTTAATGGATCTAGGCTGCTACCGCGGTCTTCGCCATCGTCGCAGCTTGCCTGTCCGTGGTCAACGCACCAAAACTAACGCACGTACCCGTAAAGGTCCGCGCAAACCGATTAAAAAGTAAGATTTCTGGAAGCTAAAAGATGGCTAAAGATACTCGCACACGCAAGAAGGTCACTCGTACCGTCTCTGAAGGTGTTGCACACATTCACGCGTCTTTTAATAACACCATTGTAACGATTACCGATCGTCAAGGTAATGCATTGGCTTGGGCCACCTCAGGTGGACAAGGCTTCCGTGGTTCACGTAAATCAACTCCGTTTGCTGCTCAGGTAGCTGCTGAAGTTGCTGGTAAAGCAGCTTTGGATTACGGTTTGAAAAACCTAGACGTCCTTGTGAAAGGTCCTGGTCCTGGTCGTGAGTCTGCGGTTCGTGCATTAGGCGCAGTGGGTTATAAGATTAACAGCATTACCGATGTGACACCAATTCCTCACAACGGTTGCCGTCCACCTAAAAAACGTCGCGTGTAAGGAGAAACATTCATGGCTCGTTATATTGGTCCAAAATGCAAACTCTCTCGCCGCGAAGGGACAGACCTGCAATTAAAATCTGGCGTTAAACCATTTGACGTTAAGACTAAAAAACATGCTAAAGCTCCTGGCCAACATGGTGGAGCTCGTGGCAGTAAACAATCTGAGTACTCACTACAATTACGTGAAAAACAAAAAGTACGTCGCATGTACGGTGTTTTAGAGCGTCAATTTAGTAACTACTATAAAGAAGCAGCTCGTGTTAAAGGCGCAACTGGCGAGAACTTGTTAAAGTTACTTGAAAGCCGTCTTGATAACGTCGTTTATCGCATGGGTTTTGGTTCTACACGTGCAGAAGCTCGTCAGCTCGTATCTCACCGTAGCGTTACTTTGAATGGTCGTCGTGTTAACATTGCGTCTATCCAAGTTAAAGCTGGTGATGTGATTGCAGTTCACGAAAGCGCTAAACAACAATTACGTATCAAAAACGCAATTGAGTTGGCTGCGCAACGTGGTATTCCTTCTTGGATGGAAGTTGACCATTCTAAATTAGAAGGTACCTTCAAAGCTGCTCCAGATCGTTCTGATTTACCTGCTGAAATCAACGAAAGCTTGATTGTAGAATTGTATTCTAAATAATCCTTGAGGTAGCAATAATGACGCGTACTGCAAACGAGTTTCTAACTCCGCAAGCGATCAAGGTCGAAGCGGTTAGCGGGACCTCGGCAAAAGTGATTCTAGAACCTTTAGAGCGTGGCTTTGGTCATACTCTAGGTAATGCTCTACGTCGTATTCTATTGTCATCTTTACCTGGCGCAGCTGTGGTTGAAGTTGAGATAGAAGGTGTCGAGCACGAGTACAGTACTTTAGAAGGCTTGCAGCAGGACATCGTCGAGCTCTTGCTGAACCTAAAAGGATTGTCTATTAAGCTGTTCGATCAAAACGAAGCTTACTTAACGTTGGAAAAACAGGGTCCTGGCGATGTAACTGCTGCTGACCTTCGTCTACCTCACAACGTTGAAGTGGTTAACCCAGAGCATTTGATCGGCACATTGAGTGCTTCAGGTTCATTGAAAATGCGCCTGAAAGTCTCTCAAGGTCGTGGTTATGAAACATCTGACTCACGTTTCCCAGAAGGCGAGACTCGCCCAGTGGGTCGTTTACAGTTGGATGCTTCTTATAGCCCAATCAAACGTGTATCTTACACCGTAGAAAACGCGCGTGTAGAACAACGTACTGACCTTGATAAGCTGGTCATTGATCTTGAAACCAACGGTACTGTTGATCCTGAAGAAGCAATCCGCAAAGCGGCAACAATCTTGCAACAACAAATTGCAATTTTTGTTGATCTTCAGAAAGACCAGGCACCTGTGGCTCAAGAACCTCGCGAAGAAGTTGACCCAATTTTGCTTCGTCCAGTAGATGATCTTGAGCTTACTGTTCGTTCTGCTAACTGTTTGAAAGCAGAAAATATTTACTACATTGGTGATCTTGTTCAACGTACTGAGGTTGAGTTGTTAAAAACTCCAAACCTAGGTAAGAAATCGTTGACTGAGATTAAAGATGTTTTGGCTTCGAAAGGCTTGCAACTCGGCATGCGTTTAGAAAACTGGCCACCAGCTAGTTTGCGCATGGACGACCGTTTCGCCTATCGTAGCCGTTAATTAAGTAGGACTATCACCATGCGTCATCGTAATAGTGGTGTGAAATTAGGCCGTACCAGCAGCCACCGTAAGGCGTTGTTCCAAAATTTAACCAATGCACTTGTTGAGCATGAGTTAATCAAAACAACTTTGCCTAAAGCGAAAGAACTTCGTCGCGTTGCTGAGCCTTTAATCACTTTAGCTAAAAACGATACAGTAGCAAACCGTCGTTTGGCGTTTGCTCGTACTCGTAATGCAGCAACTGTAGGTAAATTATTTACCGTTCTTGGCCCTCGTTACAAAGAGCGTAACGGCGGTTATCTACGTGTTCTTAAAGCGGGCTTCCGTGCAGGTGATGCTGCACCGATGGCTTACGTTGAGCTTGTAGATCGCGAGCTTAAATCTGCTGAATAATTTCACAGATTTAAAAAAACCGGCTTAATGGCCGGTTTTTTTTATGCTTTTTATTTTGTTTACTGTCCGTTCAGCTTTATCTGTATGACGAATAGGTGGTGTGGTTAAAATTATGTTTTAATCATTTTCTCTAGCATGAACCTTTAAAAGTATGATGAGCAAGCAGATTGATGTTCTAATTATCGGTGCGGGTATTTCGGGGATTGGCCTCGCTGCACATCTTGCTCAGCAATGTCCAAAACGACAATTTGCGATTCTCGAAGCACGGGAGAGCATCGGCGGTACTTGGGATTTATTCCGCTATCCCGGTATTCGTTCTGACTCGGATATGACGACTTTTGGCTATCGTTTTAAGCCGTGGCGCAAAGCAAGTGTGCTGGCTGATGCGGCTTCTATTCGAGGGTATCTGTCAGAAGTCGTTGATGAACAACATTTGCGCGAAAAAATCTATTTTGGCCATCGGGTGATCGCTGCGAATTACGATTCAGCAACCAAACAATGGTGGGTTGAAGTCATCAATGCACAACAGGAAAAACAAACCTGGATCGCCAATTTTATCTTTTCCTGTACCGGCTATTATGACTATGCACAGGGTTTTTTGCCTCACTATCCAAATCAAACTGCCTTTCAAGGTCAGTTGATTCACCCACAGCATTGGCCGGAGTCGCTAGATTATCAGGGTAAGAAGATTGTGGTGATTGGTAGCGGTGCCACTGCGATCACGTTAGTTCCAGCCTTGGTGCAAGGTGGGGCTGGGCATGTAACCATGCTGCAACGTTCACCCACCTATATTGCTTCGATTTCTGCCTTGGATCAGATGTATCATAAATTGCGTAAATGGCTGCCAGAACAGACCGCTTATCAACTGATCCGTGGTCGTAATATTGTAACGCAGCGCTTGATCTACGCCTTGGCTCGTAAATATCCTCAGCTGGTCCGTACCTTTTTATTGCATGCGGTGAAAAAGCAGTTGCAGGGGAAAGTCGATATGAAGCATTTCACGCCACATTATTTTCCCTGGGAGCAGCGTCTCTGTGTGGTGCCTGATGGTGATCTCTTCCAGGTACTGAGAGATGGGCAGGCGAGTGTAGTTACCGATGAGATCGAACATTTCACCGAACATGGAATTCAGCTGAAATCTGGACAACATCTGGATGCGGATATTATTGTGTCTGCCACCGGCCTGCAAATTCAGGTCCTGGGTGGGATTCAGGCAACAGTGGATGGTAAACCCATTGATCCTGCTCAACACCTGCTTTATCAAGGAATGATGCTCAATAATGTACCGAACTTGGCCATGATGATTGGTTATATCAATGCATCGTGGACGCTTAAGGTCGATATTGTTGCAGATTATCTCTGCAGTTTATTAAATTATATGGATCAGCAAGGCTATGCCGAAGTCATGCCGGCTGGCCAGGCAGAGCAACTTCCTCAGAGTGTTATGGGAGGCTTAACTGCAGGGTATATCCAGCGTGCTACTCACTTAATGCCAAAGCAGGGGGCAACATCTCCTTGGAAAATGACCAATAATTATCTGGCAGACCGTAAAGCATTAAAACATGCAAGTTTTGAGGATGGTATTCTAACTTTCCGTAGCTGATTGTTCAGCTGTTTACCATTCCTATCGCCAGATGCTATCGCTGAAATGATGCATGAAATGCTGTTGAGTTGGGTTAAACTAGACACCTTATCAAACGTTGGGGATAAACATGTCAGAAGAAATGAGCTTGGAAGAGCGTAAAGTGATTTATCGTGCACGTCGTGGTTTGAAAGAAATCGATGTGTATTTTGATCCTTATGTGAAACAGTATTATTTGCAAGCTGATCCTGCTGAAAAAGCCTTATTTGCTGAATTGGTTGCTCAAGAGGATCCGGATTTGCTGGACTGGTTTATGGAAGTCACCGAACCACCACGCCCAGAGCTTAAAACGTTTATCGCGAAGCTTAAAAATTACATTCATGGCTAAGCCACGTGCTTTTCAATTGAAACGCAGCCGTATCGCGCTTGCGTTTCAGTGTTTGATATTCATGATCTTGCTTGCACTGCTATATGCTGTTGTCAATCCAGTCCTTTGGTTGATCTGTGCCGTGTTAGGCTTGATGAGTTATCTACTGTTTCGTAAACGGGCAGATTTGTTGCGTTTAGAGCATCTTGATGCGGATGATTGGTCTGTACTGTATCGCCAATCCTCACAGGTATTGCAGCTACAATTGCATCAAGTTATTGATCATCAACTGTATATCGTGCTGTACTTTCAAGGGAGTAAAATCCCGCCTATCGTGATCTGGTGTGATCAATTGACAGTTCCACAATGGAAATCTTTAAAACAGTTAGCGCTGCTCAATCATTAGCGAGTAAAGTCAAATTTCTTTCTAAAGTAGTTAGGCTTTTATTGGGTTATCCTAAAAAGATAAGTTTATTATCGTATTGTGGATAACATGTGATTTATCCACATCTAACACTACAGTTATCCGCAATTTAAAAAATTTTAATGCCATTATGGGCTTGTAGACCATAACGAAGCAGAGTGGCCGCCAAAGATTGAGCAAGCCGCACGACAATGAAATAAATTTTAAAAAGACGCCTCATGAACTTTCGGGCGAGGTCAACAATTTATTCGCCCGAGAGGTAACATCAATTTAAGTTATTTCTGAGCCAATTGAGCTTCTAGCAGCTTGATCTGTTCTTCTTTAAGTTTGATTAAGTCATCGGCATCTTTGTGTTGCTGTTGCAGGCTATTTTCTTGCTCTTTCAGCTGTTGCTGCACATCTTCCAGTTTGGCGATTTCATCTTTGGCCAGGGTCTCATTTTCAGCAACGGGCGCTTTTAACAGACTGTCATCGACGAGCGTGGTAGCAGGCTCAGAAGCAGCAGCTGCAACCTGTGCTTGGACTTCAGCTGGTTTTACTTGTGGCTTAGTCATCGGTTGACCGATCACGGCTTCGGTATTGGCGGCAGATGGATCTTCTGCCAAGAACTGGGCATAGGCCACATAGGCACCCACCAGAATAACGATCGTACCAATAATTCCCCATAATAAGGTGGAGGTGTTTTTTTGCTCTAATGTCATGAATCGAACCTTTATTCGGAACGACGAGGCTTGAACTGTATAACCCCAATTTCATCGGGTTCAGCAGGAATTTCCGGCTGTTCCACATGGGTTGGCCGGTTCTCGCTGTAACCACATTCTATACATTCAATCCACTCGTCATCAGCAGAGGTCAGCATGACAACACGGTCCAAAGCTTCACATTTTGGACACTTCACACCTGCAATAAAACGACGTTTAATATTCATCATTCTAACCATCTGCTGATCAAATTAGGCGCCTAGTTTAAGCCGTTTTGGGGCGGTTCGTCCAACCTTGATGACGTAACAATGCATCTATTTTTGGCTCCCTTCCGCGGAAACTGATAAATGCGTCAAGCGCTTTTTCTTTTCCGCCAACTGCTAGGATTTTCTTACGAAACTCATGTCCAGTCTCGGTATTAAAAATCCCTTCATTTTCGAAACGGTCAAAGGCATCACTGGCCAGAACTTCAGCCCATTTGTAAGAGTAATAGCCTGCTGCATAGCCGCCGGCAAAGATGTGGGTAAAGCTGTGCTGAAAGCGGTTATAGGCCGTCGTTGGTGCAACTGCATATTTGGCACGAATAGCATCGAGTGTGCTTTGAATTTGTTCGGTTGTTAATGCAGGGGTTTGGCAGTGAATTTCCAGGTCAAACAGGGCAAATTCAAGCTGGCGTAAGGTCTGCATTCCAGATTGGAAGAAGCGTGCAGCAAGCAAAGCTTCAAGCAGCTCATGAGGCAAACTTTCTTTGCTTTTGATATGTTCGCTGAGTAAGTCCAGACTATGCTGATCCCAAGTCCAGAATTCCATAAACTGGCTAGGCAGTTCAACCGCATCCCAGGCTACCCCGTGCGTGCCGGCAACCGCAATATTGTCGACTTCGGTTAATAAATGATGCAAGCCATGACCAAATTCATGGAACAGGGTATTCACTTCGTCATGGGTTAATAGCGCCGGCTGATTACCGACTGGTGGGGTAAAGTTACAGACCATGTAACAGATCGGTTTTTGCAGACCTTGAGCAGTTTGCATGCGTGAACGGAAGCCACTCATCCAGGCACCACCACGTTTGCCACTCCGTGCATATAGGTCAAAATAAAATCCGCCCAGCACTTGGCCCTGATCTTCCAGCTCAAAATAGCGGGCGTCCGGATGCCAGACTGGCGCTGTACGCTCAATAATCTGTACACCATAAAGGCGGTTCACAATCTGGAACAGACCTTGCAAAATTCTTGGTACAGGAAAATAAGGTTTCAGGGCTTCTTGCGAAAGATTAAAACGCTGCTGCTTTAATTTTTCCGAATAATAGGTGGTATCCCAAGGTTGGAGTGTTTCGATGCCATCACTTTGAGCCATTGCCTTCAGCTCAGCAATCTCAGCCAGTGCCGGTGTCAAGGCATGTTCAGCCAGTTCAACCAAGAACTGTTGCACTGCTTGCACATTCGGCGCCATTTTGCTGGCTAGAGAATATTCAGCATAATTGTTGAAACCCAATAACTGTGCCATTTCCTGACGCAGTGCCAAAATTTCTTGCATGATGGCGCTGTTGTCAAATTCTGTATGCTCAGATTGATCAGATGCACGGGTCGTGTAGGCTCGATAGAGTTCTTCACGCAGACTGCGGTCATCCGCATAGGTCATAATTGCCAGATAAGATGGAATATCAAGGGTCGCGACTGCCAGATCAAGTTCACGCTGTGCACCATACTGTTTCAGTAATTCAATACTTGATGCTGGTAAACCCTGGAGTTGTTGCTCAGTCAAAGGCTTATGATAGGCTTGGGTCGCATCTAGCACATGATTGGAAAAATCAGAGGAGAGTTGTGACAGGCGTGCAGAAATTTCGGCATAACGTTTTTTGGCTGCACCTTCGAGTGCCACACCTGAAAGTTTGAAATCTCGCAGAGCCAGTTTGACGGCACTTTGCTGGGCTGCGCTTAATTCACTAAATTCGCTACGGTCGTGCACCTGCTGATAGGTTTGATAGAGAACGGTATGTTGGCCCAGTTGTGTGTAATAGTCACTTAAAGCTGGAAGTAGAGACTGGTAGATTTCCCGTGTTTCCGTGTTATTCATCACGGCATTCAAATGCGATAGGATGCCCCAAGATTCATTGAGCTGGTTCTCTAAACCGTCAATATCCGCTAAGACCTCACGCTGCGCCGAAAATTGCTGAGGTACCTGTTGTAAGCCCTTGAGAAAATCCAAGCCATGCTGTAAATGCTGTTCGATCTGTTGTTTCAGTTCAGTAAGCTGAATTTGCTCAAACTGTGGAACAGGTAATGTTGCGTGTTCTAAAGTCATATGGATGCTACAAATGGTGTTCTTGCCTTTAGATGTAAGTCTTGTCGTTACTGAAATCAAGCGGTGAAGTGATTTTATTTCTGCGGAACAAACTTCAGTGAGAGTGTGAGGTCTGGAAAAAAATGGGAGCCAAAGCTCCCATTTTGTTTTACCTAAGCGAATTTACTCAGTGCGAGGTTTAGCATTGGATTTTTTCTTTTTGACTTTGTCTTTTTTCTTTGCTTTCTCTTTGCTTTTCACATCTGCTTTAGCCGACGATTTTTTGCCCGGCTTTTTAGTGTAAGCGCTTGGTTTGCTCTTGGGCTTTTTCTTACGTTCAGGTGTATCGCGCTCTTCAGTTGAGGGCGTCCGTTTGTCGGCGGCATAGACTTGTTCATCGATTGCCGGTTTTGCAACACGTGGGGCACGACTGCGAATAATCCGGCCAGCATGGGTCAGTTGTTTGACCAAGGCAAAATCAATTTTGCGTTCTTCCAGATTGACGCCTGCCACTTTAATCAGGACTTCATCCCCGAGGCTAAAACTCTGTCCACGGTTTTGTCCAACCAGACTTTGGCTGGCTTGATCATACACAAAGAAGTCATCCCCGAGCTGGCTGACGTGAATCATGCCGTCGATATAAAAATTCTTTAATGTCACAAATAGGCCAAACTCAGTCACTGCACTGACCACACCAATAAAGTCTTCACCCAGATGCTGCTGCATATAGTGGCACTTCAACCACATGGTCACGCTACGTGAAGCTTCATCGGCACGGCGTTCGGTTTGTGAGAAATGTTCTCCGGCATCATCTAGCGCAGCACCAGAAAGCGGATATGTTTTTTGTTGCAGTTGCGCTTTGATGGCACGGTGTAACAGTAAATCCGGATAACGGCGAATCGGTGAGGTGAAATGTGTATAGGCCTCATAAGCCAAGCCGTAGTGACCGGAATTTTTGGCGCCGTAATAGGCCTGCATCATGGAACGCAATAACACTGCATGAATACTTGGTGCATCAATACGATCTTTGGTTGCATCAATTACTGCCTGATAGTCCGCTTGTGTTGGCTGTTCCGGGAAATTCAGTCCCAGCAGTTTGACAAAATCGCGGACTTTCTGAATACGGGAAAATTCTGGTGGCTCATGCACCCGGTACAAGATCGGGATCTCATTTTTCAGCGCATAGTCTGCTGCTGCCACGTTGGCCAGTAACATACATTCTTCGATCAGCTTGTGCGCATCATTACGGCTACGCGGCAAGATTTCATCAATCCCGCCGAGCTGGTCAAAGGTCATGTAGGTTTCAATGGTCTCAAATTCCAATGCATGACGTTGGCTACGCAAAGTAGTGAGCACCTGATAGAGCTGGAAGAGCGTATTCAGTGATTTCTGTACTGCACGATCAGCGGGAATGACCTCACTGTCACCTTGGAAATATTTGGCGACCTGATTGTAGGTGAGGCGTGCCTTGGAGTGCATGACGGCCGGATAAAACTCATAATCGGTGACCCGGCCAGCACGTGACACTTTCAGGTCACACACCATGCACAAGCGATCAACATGGGGATTGAGCGAACACAGCCCATTGGATAAGGCTTCAGGTAACATCGGTAACACGAAGTGTGGGAAGTAGACGGATGTGCCACGTTCCACCGCTTCCTGATCGAGTGCTGAATCAAGTTTGACATAATGACTCACATCGGCAATCGCAACAACTACTCGGTAGCCACCACCCGGACGTTTTTCTGCATACACGGCATCATCAAAGTCACGGGCATCTTCACCATCAATGGTTACTAAGGCCAGATCACGTAAATCAACACGACCTTCACGGTCTTTCTCGCCCGGTTCTTTGTAGCTGGCGGCTTGTTTGAGAACGTCTTCTAGGAACTCATATGGCAGACCAAATTCCAGAATGGTCTGTGGGATAATGATTTCGGTATCCGATTTATCTGCCATCGATTGCACAATATGGCCGGTCGCGAGTTCTTCACGGGTTGGGTAGTCATCAATCGCGACGCGGATGGAATCTCCCAGTTTGATCTGCGCATGTTCGATCAATTCTTTTTCGAGCGTGATCGGTTGATGAGCATTTGGCATGCTCGGCTGGACAAAGTATTCATTGTCATAGCAGCTGACTTTGCCAATAATCTGTTTGACCCGACGCTGGGTCACTTCGCTAATAAAGCCCCAAGGCTTGCCTTTACGGTCTACCGAGGTCTGGCGTACTTTAACGCGGTCACCATTAAATACTAAACGCAGTTCGCGTTCGGGAAGTAACAAGTCGTCTTGGCCATCGACCTGGGCAATGCCGAGACCCTTACTGTTGATATAAACAGTTGCATCATGTGTCGGTTGATCAGTGGCCAACTGAAACTTGAAACCATCTTTCATGAGTTGGCCATCACGCACCATTGCACTCAGGCGATGATTTAGCGCTTCAATGCTCTGCTGATCCTGGATTGCAAAATGCTCGACCAGATCTGCATGTGATTGCGGGGATTGTAATTGTTCAATCGTATCAGTAATCAGTGTGCGGCTTGGAATAGGATTGTCGTAGCGTTCGGCTTCGGCTTTTGCTTCAGGATCGACCCAGTTTTTCATAATATCTTTTGGCTTTACGTCAGAACATAGCTTTAAGCATAAGTCATGCTGAGTAAGACTGCACGTCATTGCGTACAATATTCTTGTTTATACGGTGTTTTCCATCCGATTTTTTCTTGGAGATCCTGCTATATCCCGGATAAACCGGTAATTCAAACCGCTTTTTGGGGTAAATTGCTTAAAAAATATTTAATTGAACCAAAAATACGGTTTTTTTTAGGGGTATCCCTTGAAGAACCGAAGTTTAGTTTGTATTATGGCGGCTCGTTACGGTGAGATGGGTGAGTGGCTGAAACCACGTCCCTGCTAAGGACGCATACGGGCAACTGTATCGAGGGTTCGAATCCCTCTCTCACCGCCACGTTTACTTACGTGAAGCGCTCATAGCTCAGCTGGATAGAGCACTTGGCTACGAACTAAGGGGTCGGGAGTTCGAATCTCTCTGAGCGCACCAAGTAAGTTAAACGAAAATGAAACACAAGTATATGCGCTCATAGCTCAGCTGGATAGAGCACTTGGCTACGAACTAAGGGGTCGGGAGTTCGAATCTCTCTGAGCGCACCAACTTGAATAAGAAACCGCTTTATAGCGGTTTTTTTGTGCCTGAAATTTTTTAACAAATTCATCTGCATCTGCGTAAGCAAGTTAGTTTTTACCTGTCCTGTTTTTTTCTGTCACTTTTTATTCATCAAAACTGTACCAGTCAGCAGTATTTTTACTGCTTGAATATAAAACAGGAGCTGAAAAAACAAGATTTTCTGAAAAATAGAACAATATCTAAACGTTTGGTTGCAGTTCAATGAAAAAAAGCTCATCTTTCAATAAAAACTGCGTATAATGCAACGCATCAGGTACGCGCTCATAGCTCAGCTGGATAGAGCACTTGGCTACGAACTAAGGGGTCGGGAGTTCGAATCTCTCTGAGCGCACCATTTCCTTGTTTGATCACATCCGACTTAATCCTAATATTATTAAAAATTAATAACTTATATCTACCTATTGTCCGATAATGTCCGAAGGCGTTTTAGGATACCGCAAGTTTTTACGGTATTTTTTACGGTACATCCTGTTTCTTGAAAAAATATACCGTAAAAAAGATGCCTAAATTAGTTGTCAGTCTTACAGACTCAAAAATTAAATCTGCAATATCAATGCAAAAGAAAACATTTGAAAAAATTATTAAACTTTCAGATGGTGGTGGCCTTTATCTGTTATTAGATAAAAAAGGCGGGGCATATTGCAATGCTGTTCACTTAAGCATTTGAAGCATGGCGGAGTTTAGTAGAGAATCCGATGTCAGGTTTGGCATCGGATTTTTTATGGTGTTTCAGCAGGATCTTCTCGACCTCAACGGTCTGTTTAACTTCTTGGATCTGAGTACCTTTACTCACAACATACCCATTGAGTGGGTTGAATCCGCGCTCAGGTTGAGCAGCTCAGCTACTATTCGTAGGCGGCGCCTGCCTGCAGATCAGGTACTCTGGCTGGTTCTCGGGATGGCAATTTTTCGTGATGAGCCTGTCCATGAAGTGGCAAGAAGACTGAATATTTGCGCTCAGGGACTGGCCTCTCTTGACCTGCTGGCGCGCAGTGGGGTGACTGAAGCCCGTAAACGTCTTGGTGCGGATCCTGTGGAGTGGTTATTTTGCCAGACAGGTCAACACTGGGGACACGAGCGTTATCCAGGTGATCAATGGCAGGGGCTTCAGGTTTTTGCTGTCGATGGTGCGTTGTTCAGAACCCAGGATACGACCGATCTTCGCGAGCACTTTGGCTCAGGCAATACTTCCAC
>NZ_JAQIHG010000012.1:0-74669 GCF_035916735.1 Acinetobacter minutum | reverse complement strand
CTCTTCGCGCTGATGGTAGTGTGGGGTTACCCATGTGAGAGTAAGTCATCGCCAGCTCATTATTCCTAAAAACCCCCTCAGAAAAATCTGAGGGCGTTTTTATTTGCCGGGTGAAAAATGCAAAAGATTTTACCCACACCTTAGCCTACTGAGCATCACGACTAGATTGAACTAGAACGTGAGGGGAAATGGGTCTAAATATAAAGATGAGATTAGTCTACTACTAATCAAAATAGGAAAATGGGAGCAAGAACCTTCTAGTATCTGAGCTTGTCATCATGTGCTGAATGAGGCTTCAGCAGAAACCTTTTGTGATGATAACGCCTATATTGATGGCGCTATTGTAATTTTTGACAACTGCATTCCTTGTACGATTCATACTAGGCTTGTTTTTAGTTTGATCTTATGCGATGTCTAATAATTCAATGATCTACCACAGAGTAAATCCTCCTGTGATGGAAAATATTAACATTTAAAGCAACTTAGCGAACACTAGAAAAATAGATGAAAAAGAAAGTAATTAGTTATTTTATAAATACCTTTAAAGTATGTTAATGTACTTTTATTGCTATTGTGCTGCAACTAAATTTAACAATGACTCCTGCGACCAAATTATTAAAAAGTCAAAAAATTGAATTTTCCCTACATGCTTATGAGCATGATGTCAGTATTAAAAATTTTGGACTTGAAGCGGCTGAGAAATTGAACTTAAAACTCACTGATGTCTTCAAGACACTGCTGGTTACTGATGATAAAAATTATTATGTAATGGTCCTTCCTGTCGCTCATCAATTGAGCTTGAAAAAAGCCGCAGTTGCCTTAAGCTGTAAGAAATTACAAATGGCAGAGATGAAAGATGCTGAGCGTTTAACGGGTTATTTGGTGGGAGGAATCAGTCCATTAGCACAGAAAAAACGCTTAAAAACGGTCATTGATCAGAGTGCATTAGACCTTAGCAAAATGTATGTGAGTGGTGGAAAGCGTGGGCTGGATATTGGCCTCAGTCCACAAGATTTGGCCCGACTCACTCAAGCAAGTTTTGCAGACCTTCAGGATATATAATTTTTAAAAGTTGAGAGTTTTACTAGGATTTTAAATGGTAAAATTATTAAAAATCATATGCTTAATTGATTTTAATTAAATTTTTAAACTATAAAAGTGGATTCTTCCATTATTTCATTTTGATATTAAAAAACGTTAAAAGCTGCATATCCTATACTTTTAAGGCATAGACATATGCGAAATCGGTTTTGGACTTTAGTTGAGCATGTCCGTATTGTGTAGACCTAAGATAAGTATGGGTCTTCACAAGATGGAGGTGAAGCATGACTCAAGAAAAACTGAATATCAACGAGGTCGTTGATCACGCCAAATTTACACCATTTCATTGGAGCGTTTTGATCTGGTGTTTACTGATTATCATTTTTGATGGTTATGATTTGGTCATCTATGGTGTTGCCTTGCCATTGCTGATGCAAGAATGGGCGCTGTCAACTGTACAAGCGGGCTTGCTTGCGAGTTGTGCCTTGTTCGGTATGATGTTTGGTGCCATGGGATTTGGTACCCTTTCCGACAAATTGGGTCGTAAAAAGACTATTATGATCTGTGTAGCACTTTTCAGTGGCTTCACGTTCTTAGGAGCTTACGCATCTAATCCAGTTGAGTTTGGTATTTTACGTTTCATCGCAGGTCTTGGGATCGGTGGTGTAATGCCAAACGTGGTTGCCTTGATGACTGAATACGCACCAAAACGTATTCGTAGCACGCTCGTCGCCTTGATGTTCAGTGGCTATGCGATTGGTGGTATGTCATCTGCATTGCTTGGTAAGTGGTTAGTCGCGGATCACGGCTGGACAATTATGTTCATGTTGGCAGGTATTCCTTTATTGGCTTTACCATTGATCTGGAAATTTTTACCTGAATCTTTGATGTTCCTTGTAAAATCAGGCCGTCATGATCAGGCAAAAGCAATTCTGCGTAAAGTTGCACCTGAACAAACTGTAACTCCACAGACTCAATTGGTATTGAATGAAGTGATCGCTGGGGACGAAGCGCCAGTACGTGCACTGTTCCAACAAGGTCGTGCGTTCAGTACTTTCATGTTCTGGGTTGCCTTCTTCATGTGCTTGTTGATGGTGTATGCACTGGGCAGCTGGTTACCAAAACTGATGTTGTCTGCAGGCTACTCATTGGGTGCAAGCTTACTGTTCCTCTTCGCCTTGAACATCGGTGGTATGGTCGGTGCGATTGGTGGTGGTGCGTTGGCAGATAAATTCCACTTGAAACCTGTTATTACGACAATGTTTGTTGTGGGTGCTGCGGCGTTAGTTCTGCTTGGATTCAAGAGTCCACAACCAGTACTTTACACTTTGATTGCAATCGCGGGTGCTGCAACGATTGGTTCACAAATCTTGCTGTATACTTTCGTTGCACAATACTATCCAACCTCAGTACGTTCAACAGGTATGGGTTGGGCATCTGGTATCGGTCGTATCGGCGCGATCGTAGGTCCTGTGTTAACTGGTGCATTGTTGACTTACCAATTGCCACACCAAATGAACTTCTTGGTGATCGCGATTCCAGGTGTGATTGCAGCATTGGCAATCTTCATGGTGAACTTGAAGGCTTCTGTAGAAGGCAGCAAGAAACAAGAGCAAGTTGCGACAGGTGTAGATGGCAAACGTTCTTTAGCGAACTAAGCTACTGCTGATTCACAAAAGAGCCTTCGGGCTCTTTTTTGTTTTTTTACGCAAGGTATATTTCGGGCGTATACTACCCGGCATCGACTATCAGGTAGTGTTGTGTGTCCGATCCCATTCCCTATATCGCACGTGGTTCTAAAGCATTTTCTGCCATTCTGATAGCACTGTTCTTTGCCGGATTTACTTCGTTTTCGGTGTTGTACTGTGTACAGCCGATGATGCCGATTTTTGCCCAATATTTTCAGATCAGTCCAACCCAAAGCAGTTTTCCTTTGTCTCTTTCAACGGTTGCGCTGGCCGTCGGGTTGCTTTTCACGGGTATGATTTCAGACCGTTTTGGTCGCAAACCGATTATGTTGTGGGCACTGTTGCTTTGCTCCAGCCTGACCATCTTGTCCAGTTTTGTACAGGTGTGGCCGTTGTATCTGCTTTTTCGTGTGTTGATTGGATTATGTGTCAGTGGTGTCGCTGCAGTTGCAATGACCTATATTGGCGAAGAAATAGCCCGTGAAGATTTAGCCTTTGCCATGGGGCTGTATATTTCGGGGACGGCTGTAGGGGGCATGAGTGGACGTTTGTTGGCTGGAGTGATGATTGATTTTCTCAGTTGGCAACAAGCTACCTTGATTATTGGCCTGCTGAATTTCTGCTTGGCAATCGCCTTTTGGAAATTGCTCCCCAATTCGCGTCACTTTTCCGCCTATCCGATGCATTTTTCACGCTTTATTCAGTCCTTTGCCCATAATCTGGCAGATAGGAAATTACGGATTCTGTTTGTTCAGGCTTTTATTTTAATGGGCTGCTTCGTCACGATTTTTAATTATATGAGTTACCATCTGCTCGAAGCACCTTTTCAGTTGAGCCAAACCTGGATTGGACTGATTTCAATTGTTTATCTAGCCGGGATTTATAGTTCGCCGCGTGCAGCCGCCTGGTCGCGTTGTTTTGGCCGGGAAAAAGTTTTGCCAGTGATGTTGTGTAGCATGATTGCCGGACTAGGAATCATGATGCTGAACCAGATCTGGCTGATTTTTATTGGCTTACTAATTTTTACGTTTTCCTTTTTCGCGGCACATTCGACTGCAAGCGCCTGGGTATCGGTACAGGCCGTACAGTACCGTGCAGTGGCTTCTTCCCTGTATTTGTTTTGTTATTACTTGGGTTCAAGTATCCTGGGCAGTTCAAGCGGTGTGGTTTGGGAAAATTTTGGTTGGCACGGTATCGGGACTGAAATCAGTCTGATTTTGGTATTTGGGCTGCTTTTAGCCGTCTATTTGGCACGTGGTTCACGCACATGATTGCCCTGCTGAAGCCCTTAAAATCCGCTTCTTGAGCCTTAAAATAGATGAAAAAATAAACAATAAAATTGTTATGCACTTATTTTTGCAGGATTTAATATCGGGGCAGTTGAGTGAAATTCATGGTAAAATGATCGACTTTCATTTTGATCGTTTCTGATCTTCCACTTGCCAGCCGAGAATCGCTAGCCATGTCTACTGCATATAAACCTCAGACCGCGCCTAAGGCGTTGTTTGATTACGACAAATATTGGGCGTCATGCTTTGATCCTGCGCCATTTTTGCCGATGTCGCGTGAAGAAATGGATCAGCTTGGCTGGGATGAGTGCGATTTTATTTTGGTTTGTGGTGATGCTTACATCGATCATCCCTCGTTTTGTTCCGGGATTATCGGCCGCGTGCTTGAAGCCCAAGGCTTTCGTGTGGGGATTATTGCGCAGCCGGACTGGACCAATGTGGACAGCTTCCGTGTTTTGGGCAAGCCTAAAATTGCCTGGGGTGTAACGGCCGGCAATATGGATTCCATGATCAACCGCTATACGGCAGATCGTAAAATCCGTTCTGATGATGCCTATTCTCCTGATAATGTCCCGAATAAACGTCCAGACCGTGCAGCAACGGTGTATTGCCAGCGCTGTCGAGAGGCCTATCCCGATGTGCCGGTGTTACTCGGAGGGATTGAGGGCTCATTGCGTCGTATCGCCCATTATGATTATTGGTCAGATAAAGTCCGTCGTTCCATTTTGATGGATTCAAAAGCGGATTTGCTGATGTATGGCAACGGCGAACGTTCGATTGTCGAAGTGATGCATCGTCTGGCTAAGGGTGAACCGATCCAGCAGATTACCGACGTGCGCGGTACAGCTTTTATTGTCAATAAACATAACCGTGCGACCAAAGCACAGTTTGTAGAAATTGCTTCAAACGATGTTGATACTATTGGCCGGGTCGATCCGATCATCAATCCTTATGTCATGACGGAAGACATCGATGGCTGTGAAATTGAAAAAGACAAAGGCAACAGCCTGACGCAGTATCAGAATTTCCAGAAAGAAATTGTAGCGAATCCGATTGTGCGGGAAGGTGATCAGCTGGATGCTGATACCCAAATCGTGCAGTTACAACCTGCGGCAAGTCGCGCCATCAAACATAAACTGCCACCACGTGAACTGGCGGTGATTCGTCTGCCTTCGTTCGAAGAAGTGGCGAATGATCGGGTGTTGTATGCCCATGCCAACCGGATTCTACATTTAGAGACAAACCCGGGCAATGCGCGTGCGCTGGTTCAGCGTCATGGTGAACGTGATGTCTGGATTAATCCACCGCCGATTCCATTGACCACCGAAGAAATGGATTATGTGTTTGATCTGCCGTATGCACGTCTGCCACATCCTGCTTATGGCAATGCACGTTTCCCGGCTTTTGATATGATCAAGTTTTCGGTCAACATTATGCGTGGCTGTTTTGGCGGCTGTACCTTCTGTTCGATTACCGAACATGAAGGTCGTATCATCCAGAACCGTTCAGAAGAATCGATTCTGCGCGAAGTGGAAAAGATCCGGGATACGGCACCGGGCTTTACCGGTATTATTTCCGATCTTGGCGGGCCGACGGCCAACATGTACCGCTTGCATTGTAAAGATCCAGAAATTGAAAAGAACTGTCGTAAGCCATCCTGCGTTTATCCGGGGGTGTGTCAGAACCTGCACACCGATCATGCTCCGTTGACCCAGTTGTACCGTAAGGCACGTGCCATTAAGGGAATCAAGAAGATCCTGATCGGTTCCGGTCTACGTTATGACTTGGCCGTACTGAATCCTGAATACGTCAAAGAACTGGTCCAGCACCATGTTGGTGGTTATCTGAAAATTGCACCAGAACATACCGAAAAAGGCCCATTATCGAAAATGATGAAGCCTGGGATCGGCACCTATGACCGTTTCAAACAGATGTTTGATCGTTTCAGTAAAGAAGTAGGCAAAGAACAGTATCTGATTCCTTACTTTATTGCGGCACACCCGGGTACTACAGATTATGACATGATGAATCTGGCTGTCTGGTTGAAAAAGAATGGTTTCCGTGCCGATCAGGTGCAGACCTTCTATCCATCTCCGATGGCAACAGCTTCAACCATGTATTACACCGGCAAAAACCCTCTGGCCAAAGTGGGGCGTACCACTGAAGATGTCGATATTGTGAAGGGTGAAAAACGTCGTCGTCTGCATAAAGCCTTCTTGCGTTATCATGATCCCAACAACTGGCCATTATTACGCGAAGCCTTAAAAGAAATGGGCCGTGAAGATCTGATTGGTAACTCGAAACAGCATCTGATCCCGACCTATCAGCCGAAAGGTAGTGAAGGCGAATACAAGTCTGCACGTAAGAAAAATTCGACACTGTCGGGTGATTCGGCCAAACGGACCAATCCAAATGCTGCACGTGCCCAGACCCGTCAGGGACAACCGAATCGTCCACAAAAAGGACAGATTTTGACTCAGCATACGGGTTTGCCACCGCGTGAAACGGGTGATGCTAAACGTCCATTTGGTCAATCGAAAGCTAAAGCTAAACCGAAGTCTCGTGCTTAAGTGCAAATGATCAGGATGCTTCGGCATCCTTTTTTAATACTAAAGAAAGGTCAGATGATCGAGGTTTTTTGTAAAAATATCCGTACAACGATTGCCCCGCCGTAGGGGCTGCGTTAGAGTGAATTTAAAACAGCGGATTAGGATAAGCTGGATTATAAAGAACGATTCATTTTCCCAGGGTAGGGAATCTGCATATTAAAAAGCCCGGTAAAAAATCGGGATGTATTATAAAAATGAAAGGGATCAACGAAAATGAATTTCTATATTGCGGTGGGCATCGTACTGTTGGTGCTAGCCTTGCTGGTGGCGATCCGAAGCCTTAAAACCCAGCGCCAACAAGACAGCCCATTAAAACGGCGTGCCATCTTTAATTTGAATGAGCAGCTGACGTTCCGACGTCTGTGTGAAGTGTTGCCGGATGCGATTATCTTGGCACATGTGTCATTCGATGCGTTACTCACCACCAAATATCCGCATACTCGCCATAAATACCGTCATATGATGGCGGACTTTGTGGTCATGAACCGCCAGTATCAAGTCATGGCGATTGTTGCACTTGAAGATGCTTCTAGTCTCAAAGGCTTGCAACAGGAACATTATCAGGATGCTCTGCTACAAATGGCGGGGTATCGCGTGTTACGTTATCCTCGAGTGCCAGATTATCCACGTTTGCATACCGATTTTTTGCAGGATTTACAGGAGCTTGAGCAGACGGCTGTGCTGAATGAGGATATCAACCGCAAATATTCGCTGTACCCGTCAGACAAGAATAAGATTTTGGGCGAGTCGCGTATTTAGGATGCTGCCACGACGGCTGTGACCGTCATTTCGACCAGAACATCAGGGGCATACAGTTTGGCTTCTACACAGGTGCGCGGAGGAGCAGCCCCTTCGGGTACCCAGCGATCCCAGATTTCGTTCATAGCTTGATAGTCACGTTCAATATCTTGCAGAAAAATCATGACCGATAAAATATGACGTTTATCACTGCCGGCCTCAGCCAACAGGCGATCAATGATATCCAGCGTTTGTTGGGTTTGAGAACGGATATCTGCACGGGTATCACTCGCCAGTTGACCTGCCAGATGAATGAGTTGGCCTGAAATGGCAACTTCACTAAAGCGTTTTTCGACATGCAGGCGTTGAACAGACATAAACAGGCTCTCAAACAACAAAAGAGGATATGTGCCTAAGGACAGGGTAACTGTGACTTAGAACGGTCATGGACTGTGATTGTAAAGACAAGAGGGGAATGACGCAAAAGCATTTTGCACAGGGGAGAGCACAAGGCAAAAAGAGGGTGCCCTGTAATATTTCGGATTGGATCGTCACGCAAACTACAGGACAGTGTTAGCCGAACCCGAGTGTGGTTCTCTAACCCAGCTCGATACAAGGGTAAATGTATCGCAGGCATAGGGTACATCAAAACCTACTGAAAATGTCAGTCCTTTGGTAAATTTTTGCTTTTCTGTTTTTGATTATAGGCTCAGATCCAGTTGTTGATTGGCGGAAAGGGAATCGAGTTGACTGACTCCCACACCGACCAGGCGAAATTTCTCTGCGGGTTCGATATGCATTTCACTCAGCAGTTGCCAAATGGCCTGCTGTAACTCGGTCAACTGTCGAAAAGGCTGCTGATAGGTTTTGCTGTGCTGACGAATGTGAAATTGTGGATCTTTCAGTTTGAGTTGCAGGCCTCGTGCCATCAGCTGTTTCTGCTCTAGACTGTGCCAGACCTGCTCGGCCAGTTGTAACCAGGCGCTCTGGCATTGCATTAGCGATAGATCAGTGGGAAAGGTGATTTCTTTGGAAATCTGCTGACGAATACGCTGGGCCTGTACCGGGCGTTCATCCATGCCCTGACTGTATAAATACAGCTGCCGGCCGTATCTGCCGAATTGTTGAATCAGGATGGCTTCATCAATTTTTTGTAAATCACCGAGCGTATACAGCTCAAGATCCTGCAATTTCTGTTGGGTGACCTTGCCAACGCCGGGAATTTTTTTCAGAGGCAAGTCGTGAATAAAGGCCTGTACCTGGCGGGGCTTGATGACACATAAGCCATTGGGTTTATGCCAGTCTGAAGCAATTTTGGCTAGGAACTTGTTAGGGGCAACCCCAGCCGAGGCGGTTAATCCGGTGTGTTGATAGATCTCTGCCCGGATGGCTTCGGCAACTGCGGTCGCCGAGGCTAATCCCAACAGATTATCGGTCACATCGAGATAGGCTTCATCGAGAGAAATTGGTTCGATTAATGGTGTATAGCGCTGAAAGATCTGATGGATCTGTGCAGAAACCTCACGATATTTGGCAAAATCAGGAGGCAGTACAACCACCTGAGGACAACGTTTACGTGCTGTGGCCATCGACATGGCCGAGTGCAGGCCAAATTGCCGGGCGGGATAAGAGGCTGCTGCAATCACTGCACGTGGATGATGTGATGCAATGACCACCGGAAGCTGTTGCAAATCAGGACGTTCACGCAGTTCAACCGAGGCATAAAAAGCATCCATATCAATATGAATAATCTTGCGCATCAGTGATCTGCCTGAATCCCGAGATGTTTTAAATAACGCCGCCATTCACGTGCCGAACCTGCGTAGACATTTAAATCGACTGCTCTGTTAATTCCGTCAATTTTCCCTTGGGCGGTATATTGCCAGAACAGCCATTCACGGCCATCTTTGAGTTTCGGCTGTGCCCGATATTCACGTAACCAGATTGGAGTCTGCTGAAACTGGCCGATTAGCACAATATTGTAGAATTTCCGCGATACATAAAAAATAGGAGCTTTGCCATAATGCTGATGCAGCCGGTCATGCATGGTTTTAATCTGTTGTAGCAGCTGTTCTTTGGTGTAGTGGTTAATGCACTGGTTGTCATATTCCAGATCAATTACCGGTGCAAGAGCATCGGGTCGTTTCGGGACGGTGGCAATAAAATTATCCGCCTGGATTTTTCCATCGCGGCATAACCGATAAAAATGATAGGCACCAACATGCAAACCGCGTTCGCGTGCTTTTAGCCAATTGTCCTGAAATTTCGGGTCTTGAAAATCGCCCCCTTCTGTGGCTTTTAGGTAAACAAACTGATAGCGCTGTGGTGAAATTTTATTCCACTGAATGTCACCTTGATGATGCGAAACATCAAAGCCATGAATTGAGAAATCTTCTGCACTGACTGAACGCCGACTCAGAAAAAAAGCATAGTCCAGCAGTCCGCCCACAAGCAGCAATATCAGTAGTAATAAGATCCAGCGTGCTCGGGTTTTCCGTGGCATGATGAGACACAAGAACAGATGATGCGCTTAAGCTTAGTCCGATTAATGACAAATTTCGAGCAAAATTCGCAAGATTCAGGCATTTTCCGGGATGCGGATAAAGATCAGCAAGGCAATGATATTGATGGCACCAAGACAAATTAAGGTGGCATGAAAGGCTTGGGTGATCTGCCCGGTGCCATACTGCTGTGTAAAAAAGTTGATCAATGTTCCAGCCAGCGCCACGCCAATACTCATGGAAACCATCTGGATCATGGAGAGGAAGCTGTTGCCTTTACTGGCATCCTGTTGCGGTAAATCTTTCAGGGTGAGGGTGTTCATGGAAACAAACTGCAGGGAATTGAGCAGCCCCATCAAGAAGAAATGCAGGCTGCGTAACCACAAAGGCATATCGGCCGTGGTCAGTGCGAAACTGGCAATACACAGTCCCATCAGCAAGGTATTGATCAACAGGAAACGCTGATAACCCAAGGCCTGAATCATCGGGCGAATGATGGGTTTGGAAGCCAGTGAACCTAGCACCAGTGGCATCATCATCAGACCGGTTTCGATCGGGCCAATGCCAAAAACCACCTGCAGCATCAGCGGCAGCACAAAGGGAATGGCGTGACCACCGAAGCGGGCAAAAATATTGCCTAAAATACCAATAGAAAATACCGGATTGTCGCGAAACAGCCGGCTACGAAACAGCGCATTGTGATGCCAGTGCGCGTGAAAGGCATAGGCCAACATCGCCAGCAGGCCGAGGCCCAGCAATCCCCAGCCCAACCTACTGGAATAATGTGAGTTAGCGGCTACTTCCAGTGCCAGAGACAGGCCGACCATACTGACCAGTAGTAAAATGAACCCCCTGAAGTCGAAACGGCTCACTTGGGTTTCTTTGACGTTTGGCATAATTTTCAAGGTAAGCAGGCAGCCGATAATGCCGATTGGAACATTAATCAGGAAGATCCAGTGCCAGGAAAAAGCGGCCACCAGCCAACCTCCCAGACTGGGGCCCATCAACGGGCCTAACAATCCTGCCAGACTCATCAGGCTCATGGCTGCGAGGAACTGTTGTCGTGGAATGATTTTCAGCATGGATAAACGTCCGATCGGCAGCAGCAGTGCACCGCCAATGCCTTGAACCACGCGGAAAAATAACAGTTGATTGAGTGTGCTGGAAAGTCCGCAGCCGAGCGAGGCCAGCGTAAAAATCACAATTGCTGACAGATAGGTATTGCGCACACCAAACCGGTCAGCCAGCCAGCCGCTGAGCGGGATACAAGCAGCCGCAGCCAGGACATAGGCTACGACGACACTGTGCATTTTTAGCGGGTTTTCACCGAGCTGCTTGGCCATTTCAGCCACCGCAATATTGACAATCGTGGTGTCTAAGCCCTGCATAAAAAAGCCAATCGCCACCAGCAAAACCAGAAGGCGAAATTGAGGATGAAGGGCTTGATGCTGGGTCACGCTGCTCATGATGAAAAAGAGATAAAGGTTTGCTCTAGTGTAAAGCAAATGTCATCAAAATGATCCCAGGCAGATTAGTATCAGAGGGCAAGGCAAGAGATAAAAAGCGGGGGAGATCCCGCTTTTATAAAAAAGAGGATACGCCTTTACAGCACGACATGCTGTGGGCTATGCAAGTTACGCAGGGCATTGATAATCTGATCGGCATGGTTACAGATGATCAGTTTGGCACGGTGTTGTGGCGGCAAGAAACCTTCGGCAACGGCATGATCCAGTTGCGCGACCATGTGGTCATAGAAACCGTTGACATTGTAGAGCATCATCGGTTTCTGATGCTGATTGAGCTGTCCCCAAGTGGCAATTTCCAGAATTTCTTCAAAGGTACCTAAACCACCGGGCAAGGCAATAAAGGCACTGGCACGTTCAGCCATCATGGCTTTGCGTTCATGCATGGTGCTGACCACGTGCAACTCGGTCAGTTGGTGATGTGCCACTTCATAATCCAGCATAAATTCAGGAATCACCCCGATCACTTCACCGGCATGCTGCAAGACACTATTCGCAACCTCTCCCATCAAACCGATACTGGCACCACCATACACAATACCAAAACCAAAATCGACGATCTGCTGGGCGAGGGCAATGGCTTTTTCACGGTAAATCGGTTTGTTGCCCGCGCGTGAGCCGCAATACAAGGCTACTAGTGGACGAGTGGCACTTTGTTGAGTGAGTTGAGTTGGGAGAGGAGAGCTGGTCATTTCTAATACACTATTCATTGTTTTATTTTCACCTTAACATGTTTTTTATCGCTAATTGTTAGCTTAGGTAGAAAATGTGACATCTTGAAGAGCGCTGTATGGTGTCTTTGCAAGGCTTTGTATGGGCTTAGTGAATTGGACCTTCTGCTCAAACAAAAAAGATGAATTTCAGTAAATTCTTGCCTATACTGAAAATCTGTTTAACTACAAATGAAAGCACATGGGCAGTGGTTGTTGTCGCTCCGAAACGTACCCTTTAGACCAGAAAAATAATGTTCATCCCGTTTGGGATCCTGATTTCATGAATTGGCCTGTTACTCGTTTTAAATCCGTCCTTTGGCAGGAGAAGTCCCGATGATTTTTGAATGGATGTCGGATCCTTCCGCCTGGGTCGGTCTGGCGACCCTGATTGTTCTCGAAATTGTACTGGGTATTGATAACCTGGTCTTTATTGCGATTCTTGCGGAAAAATTACCGCCCGAACAGCGCAATGCTGCCCGTCTGCTGGGTCTCATGCTTGCGCTGGGCATGCGCCTGATCCTGTTAGCTTCGATTGCCTGGGTCGTGACACTGACCCAACCACTGTTCCATATTTTTGATCATCCTTTTTCCGGACGTGACCTGATTCTGCTGCTTGGCGGTACCTTCTTGCTGTTTAAAGGCACGATGGAGCTGCATGAACGGATCGAAGGCCATCAGCCACATAAAGAGGAAAGTCCGGTACATGCCGCATTCTGGATGGTGATTGTGCAGATTGTGGTGCTGGATGCGGTCTTCTCGCTGGACAGTGTGATTACCGCCGTCGGTATGGTGAAAGAACTGTCGATCATGATGGTGGCGGTCGTGATTGCCGTGGGTATTATGCTGTGGGCATCACGACCTTTGATGGAGTTTGTCAATAAACATCCAACCGTGGTCATTCTCTGCCTCGGCTTCCTGATGATGATCGGTTTCTCTTTAATTGTAGAAGGTTTTGGTTTCCATATTCCAAAAGGCTATCTGTATGCTGCGATTGGTTTCTCGGTACTGGTCGAGATGGTCAATCAGCTGATGCGCCACAACCAGGAAAAACTGGTCACTACCACCGATTTGCGTTACCGCACGGCCTCTGCTGTGCTACGGATGTTGGGTAGCCAAAACAAGACAGAAACAGCTAATCAAGAGCAGGAAGATGTTTTAGCGACTCAAGCCTTTGCTAAAGAAGTGTTTGATGAAGACAATGGTGTTTATCACAGCGTGCTGGTGCAAGGTGTGTTGAGCCTGTCAGAACGCCCAGTGAAATCGGTGATGACCCCTCGCCCAGAGTTAGAATGGATCGATCTGGAAGAAGATGCTGAACTGATCAAACAGCAGCTGATGTCAATGACGCATTCGCGACTGATTGTGGCACATGGTGAGCTCGATAACATTGCCGGGATTGTGCTGACCCATAAAGTATTAAATGAATATATCGAAACTGGTGTCCTTAACTTTGAAAAACATCTACGTGAACCGGTGATTGTGCATGAAAATGCCCAGGTGCTGATGGTGATGGAGCAGTTACGTCAGGCACCCTTACAGATGGCGATCGTGCTGAATGAATATGGTTCAATTGAGGGAATCGCCACCCCAATTGATGTCCTTGAAGCGATTGCAGGTGAATTCCCGGATGAGGATCAAAGCGAAGCCGTTGCTGAGACCTTGGAGGATGGTTCTCTGATTCTGGAAGGTTCAACAGATATTCGTCATGTTTCCTTATTGCTGGGATGTGATCTGGTCGATGAAAACGAACACTATTCGACTTTGTCTGGCTATATGTTATGGCACTTGGGCCGTTTACCGCACAATGGCGAAAGCATGCAGGCGGAAGGCTATGTGTTTGAAGTCCTCACGATGGATGGCCATAAAATCGAAAAAGTCCGGATTTATCAAGCTGTCAAAAACAAGTCTGCAGACTAGAGTTCTATTGTGATTTAAAATAGCCCTCTTCTGAGGGTTATTTTTTTGGATCGGTTATGCAACCCAATACATGTCCCTGCGGCCAAGGTCTTTATCCGCAGTGCTGTCAGCCTTTGCACCAGCAGCAACAATATGCGGTCAGTGCAGAACAGTTGATGCGTTCGCGTTATAGTGCCTTTGCCTTGCAGCAAATCGATTATCTGATCCAGACCACGGCACTCGGACAACAAGCCGCTCTGGACCGGGCAGGGATTGCAGACTGGAGCCAGCGTAGTCAATGGCTGAAACTGGAAATTCTGCAGGTACAGGAAAAAATTGGCAAAGCGCATGCAGCGGTAGAATTTCAGGCGCATTATCACGATGGGCAACAGGCTCAGGTACACCGTGAGTTGTCTTATTTTGTCCAGCACCAAGGGCGCTGGTACTTTCTGGATCCGACCTTAGACATGCAGATCACTATGAAGCAGCCGTGTGTCTGTGGCTCAGGGAAAAAATTTAAGCAGTGCTGTGCGCAATTTTTATGAGTTTAGCTTAGAATAGCGCGCATCTTGTACCCGGGTGGATGAAGGGCCATGTTACTGACCATCATTTATATTATAGCGATTACCGCGGAAGCGATGACAGGTGCACTGTCAGCAGGCCGACGCAGTATGGACTGGTTTGGTGTGGTTCTGATTGCCTGTGTCACTGCGTTGGGTGGTGGTTCGGTACGTGATGTGCTTCTCGGGCATTATCCATTGACCTGGGTCAAACATCCGGAATATCTGGTGCTGACCTGCTGTGCGGCTTTTGTCACTATTATTATTGCCAAATGGATGAAGCACTTACGTTCTGTGTTTTTGGTACTCGATGCCTTGGGGTTGATCGGCTTTACCATTATTGGCTGTCAGATTGCCTTACAAATGGGACAAGGCTTCGTAGTATCTGCCGTTGCTGGGGTGTTAACTGGGGTTTCGGGTGGGATCTTGCGCGATATTCTGTGTAATGATGTGCCTCTGGTTTTCCGCCGTGAACTGTATGCCAGTATCTCATTTGTGGCAGTGATCTGTTATTGGGTGTGTATCGAAGTGGGTCTGTCGCTGGAACTGACCGTGATTTTTACCTTGCTGTTTGGCTTTATCCTACGTTTGATCGCGATTTATTTCGGTCTGGAAATGCCGAAGTTTATATATCAGGATGAAGATGAGCAGTCGGCTTCATCAAAAGATGCCAGTTAACCGTACTTTTCTGTTTTTAAAGAAAAAGACCTGTATGTGACAGGTCTTTTTTTATGTGCAGCTTTCTCTAATTCGAGCCAGAGGGATTAGATGGTTTTCCAAAGTTGGGAGGCTTTGCTCAAATCAAAGTTGAGCGTGGCAGACACACTTTGCAGATTAAAGTTGTTACGATCTTCAGGCAATTGCAACAAAATGGGTAAACGAGTGACACCGTTCTCACCATTGGCAAAAGCATAATTACGTTCTTTATTGTTAATCGAAATCAGGCTTTCGGATTCTAAATAGACACTTTGTTTCGGGTATTGTTTGGTGATCCGGATAATGTCCATATAGCATTGCTCACGAATCTGGTTCAGCATGTTTTTGAGTCGCTCGACTTCTTTTTGTTGCTGTTCTGATTTGCTGAATATACGCTTCAAGAAACCAGCTTTTTCCCCTTGTTCGCGCTCTTTCTGGCGGATTTGTAGTTGAATCTCGCGGCTTTGTTCAATCGCCTGATTGATTTGGTTGATCATCTGTTCGAGCGGTGCTTTGGCCAATTTGTCCTGCTGCAAGAAATGCTCTTCATTCTCAAACAACATAAAAATTTGCTGGCGACGCTTTTGCAGCAATTTCAGATAGGCGACCAAACGGTGCTTAAAAATCCGTGCCTGATTGTTAAAAAGAACAACAGGTTGATTGGAAAAGTCCTCATAGGCATTCAGAATTTCAGTCATCAGGCGTTGTATATTTAAGAAACTGAACTCCAGCTCATCGGGTTGCTGGATCGTGGTTCTTAGACCTTTTTGTAATGGCTCTAGAATATGCATGCTGAGCATTTTTTCGATATCCAGTAGACGTTCATTGACAAGTTGATCGACGGGATAACCGGCTGCATTTAACGGTTCATGCAAAAGCGGTAGCAGGTTTGTGTGATTGTAGTGATGTAGGCCTTCGATCAGCTGGATAATATTTTGATTGACCTGGCGCTGAATGGTAATCATACGGCTGATCTGCCATTTAAAGTCCTGCTCGACATTCTCATCTGCAATGGTTGCAGGATCTAACACGACCGCATTTAAATAGACTTTGTCTTCAAAACCAAAACTTTCTTCGGTCAGAAAGCGCCGGATAGAATAGGGGTTTTGTTCATACTCGGTTGGACTACCAATAATAAAAAAGAATTTTGAGCTCGCGATGACATCAAAATCGCGGATTTTCTGTTCTTTGAGCAAGAAATCCTGAAAAATGGGCAATTCCTGTTGAGCATAGTCACTTGGAGAAATAACCGAGAACCAGTCTCCGACAATTTCACGCTTGATATAGACTTCCAGAATAAAACAGCGGATTTGCTCTAGGGTCAGTTTGCGGATGGTCTCCGGTACAGCAAAATCCATGGTCCTGATCAGTGAAGCGGCGTCCTGTAAAAACGCAGTGCGCAGGGCATGTTTTTCTTTTTGAATTTCACTGTGGTCATCGAGTGGCATGTGATCAATTTCGTTCAGCACACTTTCCAGATAATCAGCGATTTGAAAGACATCCCGGTAGTTGGGTAATTTATCTAAGGTCAGCTGAATCTGTTTGCCGAGTTGGCGGATACTCGGATTACGAATCAATGCATCCAGAGCATCTACCCCCACATAACCTTTGAATTCAAAAGTTTCTTTCAGGGGGTCCCATTTAATATTCTTGTTTTTTAAATAATGGTCTTCAATGGTTTTATGCAGATGGGCGTCTGTGGTTTCGAAAATTTGCTCGATTTGGCGCTGCCAGTCTAGATCCAGAACTGGTGCGATTTGTTGTAATTTTGCCCGCAGCTGATAGGGAATATAGGCTTCCATTGCATCCATATCTTGTGACCTTATGTTGGATGATACAAGTGATTTTTAACCGCTGTTCTACACCACATTTAAAGCGTGATTATTATAGTGAAAACCCTAGATTTTTTGTGACTTATTTTACTTTTTTTTGACGAGTTGTTGGTTGTGTTGGTTTTTAACAGGAAAAAGAAAACCCGATCATATAAAACAAAAAGACAGAATTTGACGCGTTGTGATTCTTAATGCCCTTGTGCCCTATGCCGATGCGGCATAGCATAAGGCTTTCCTCCTATAATGATGAATCAGGATTATTGGTTGTTATGACGAGCCTTGCGCATCATGCGACAGAAAACCGTTCCGTAGCCGAGTTTACCGAACAAGCGTACCTCAACTATGCCATGTATGTGATCATGGACCGTGCTTTACCGCATATCAGTGATGGTTTGAAGCCGGTACAGCGCCGGATCGTTTATGCCATGAGCGAGTTGGGCTTGAAGCATAGCGGAAAACCTAAAAAGTCGGCTCGTACCGTCGGGGATGTACTGGGTAAATACCATCCGCATGGCGATTCGGCCTGTTATGAGGCGATGGTGCTGATGGCACAGCCATTTAGCTATCGTTATCCCTTTATTGAGGGACAGGGGAACTGGGGTTCGCCAGATGATCCGAAATCCTTTGCCGCAATGCGTTATACCGAAGCCAAGCTGTCGCAGTTTAGTGAGTTGCTGTTGTCTGAATTGGGTCAGGGCACCTGTGACTGGCAGGATAACTTTGATGGTTCACTCAAAGAGCCGGTGACTTTACCAGCCCGTGTACCCAATATCCTGCTGAATGGTACGACAGGCATTGCTGTGGGGATGGCAACCGATATTCCACCGCACAACCTGCGTGAAGTGGTGAAAGGCACCATCGCCCTGATTCGCAATCCGCAGTTGAGTGACAGCAAACTGGCGGAGTTTATTCCGGGACCCGATCTGCCTACGCAGGCGGAAATCATTACACCACCAGATGAATTGTTGAAAATTCAATCTACCGGCCGTGGCAGCTACCGTATGCGTGCGGTGTATACGGTGGAAAAAAATGAAATCATTATCAGTGAATTGCCGTATCAGGTGTCTGGTTCCAAGGTGATTAGCCAGATCGCTGACCAGATGCAGGCGAAAAAGT
This sequence comes from Acinetobacter minutum, assembly GCF_035916735.1. Taxonomy (NCBI): domain Bacteria; kingdom Pseudomonadati; phylum Pseudomonadota; class Gammaproteobacteria; order Moraxellales; family Moraxellaceae; genus Acinetobacter; species Acinetobacter minutum. The sequence continues at coordinate 56,467 of NZ_JAQIHG010000012.1, read as the reverse complement.
TACCTTTGGTCACCGACATTCGTGATGAGTCCGATCATACTCAGCCAACCCGCTTGGTGATTGTGCTGCGCTCGAACCGCATTGATGCCGATGCTGTGATGAGCCATCTGTTCGCCACCACAGATCTCGAATCCAGTTATCGCGTCAACCTGAATATGATTGGGGCAGATGCCCGACCTCAGGTGAAATCGGTACGACAAATTCTGTTGGAATGGATTGAGATCCGTAAACAAACTGTCACGCGCCGTCTGCAATATCACCTGAATAAAATTGAGAAACGCTTACATATTCTCGCCGGTCTGTTAATTGCCTATTTAGATATTGATACGGTGATTAAAATTATCCGTGAAGAAGACCAGCCCAAACCGGTGTTAATGTCGCATTTCAATATTGATGACATTCAGGCTGAAGCCATTCTTGAACTGAAATTGCGTCATCTGGCCAAGCTGGAAGAAATGGAAATCCGTCAGGAGCAGGATGAGCTTGCAGCCCGGGCAGCGGTGATTCGTGAACAGTTGGCCAATCCTGAATCTTTGAAAAACCTGATTATTCAGGAACTCAAAGACGACGCGAAAAAGTTTGGGGATGATCGCCGTTCACCGATCGTGCAGCGTCAGGAAGCGGTACAAATCAAGGAGCAGGATTTACTACCTGCCGAAGCAGTGACGGTGGTTTTGTCCGAAGCAGGTTGGATTCGTGCCGCGAAAGGAGCGGAAGTTGATGCCGCTAACCTGAACTATCGTGCTGGAGACCAGTACCTGAGCCACGCATCTGGTAAGTCCAACCAGCGGGTCTACGTACTGGATCAAACCGGGCGCAGTTATGCACTGGCGATTAATCAGCTGCCATCGGCACGTGGTTTGGGCGAACCATTAAGCTCCAAACTGTCACCAGCCAATGGGGTTTCGTTTATTCAGGTGCTGATTGCCGAGGATGAAAAAGAACTGTTGGCGATCAGCTCAAATGCCTATGGTTTCAAAACTCAGGCCAAACAGCTGGATACCAGTGCCAAGGCCGGTAAAGCCTTCCTGACCGTGGCAGAATCTGCTCAGGCTCTGCCAGTGCTGCCTGTGGAGAATGAGCAGAGCCATCTGGCCTTGCTGAGTTCGGCTGGGCGTTTATTGCTGGTCGAATTGTCAGAATTGCCAATGCTGAATAAAGGCAAAGGGAATAAGTTAATGCAATTAGAGGATGGTGAATCACTGCTTTGCATGACGACCCTGAATCTCAACGAGGTACTTCAGGTGGCAGCGGGACAGCAGCAGTTAAAACTGAAGGGTGATGACCTGAGAAAATATATCGGCAAACGTGCAGGTAAAGGACAGCTTTTACCGCGTGGCTATCAGAAAGCCAATAAACTCTGGGTTCAAAGATAGTACTGGTGTATTTTTCTAGAAATAGGCTATATATGAGCTTATTCATAGGAAATGGATGTAAGAGTGAGCAGAAACAAAGCGAACAACGAAGCTCACATTAAGAAAATAGCGTTGAAAAACTAAGGATTACTGATTGGAGATTTTGGCATTATGGAAAAAATTTGGTTCGCTGAATACCAAAAAACAGGGATTCCGGAAACAGTAGAATTACCTCCAGAAAATAGCTCTTTACTCGATGTTTTCGAGCGTAATTTTCAGAAATTTGGTACTCGTGATGCTTTTATCTTCATGGATAAAACGCTCAGCTTTAATGAGTTAGAGCTGGCTAGCCGTAAATTTGCAGCTTATTTGCAAAGTCTGGGTCTGGTTAAGGGAACCCGTGTTGCAGTCATGATGCCGAATGTCTTGCAGTATCCGGTCGTGGCTTTGGGTGTGTTCCGTGCTGGTCTGGTGTTGGTTAATGTCAACCCACTGTATACCGCACGTGAGCTTGAGCATCAGCTGAATGACTCGGGTGCCGAAGTTTTGGTGATTATTGAAAACTTTGCCACCGTCTATCAAAGCATCATTGGAAAAACACCGGTCAAGCACGTGATCATTGCGACCGTGGGCGATATGCTCGGCACCCTAAAAGGGACTTTGGTTAATTTCGTGCTACGTTCCGTACGTAAACAGATTCCGGCTTGGAACATTCCGGGCCATGTCAAATTCAATACAGCCATTAATAAGGTGAGCCCAAGCCAATACAAACGTCCGAACCTGACCCTCAGTGATACTGCTGTATTGCAATATACAGGGGGGACGACGGGTGTTTCTAAAGGGGCTGAGCTGACCCATCGCAATCTTGTGGCGAATATGCTGCAGTGTGATGGGATTTTCCAGAGCAAGTTTGGCAACAAAGATGGCGACAAAGACGATCGTATTTTCTGTGCCTTACCGCTCTATCACATCTTTGCTTTTATGGTGTGTGCTTTATACGGCATGTATAAAGGTCAGGCCAATGTACTGATTCCGAACCCGCGTGACTTGCCTGCGGTGATTAAAGAGCTGTGTAAATACCAGCCCACGTTCTTCCCGGCGGTCAATACATTATTTAATGCGCTGGTCAATAATGAAGAATTCCAACAGCTGGATCACAGTAAACTGAAAATGGCGATGGGCGGCGGTATGGCTGTTCTGCCATCAACGGCAGCGGCTTGGAAAAAGATTACCGGCACCACGATTATTGAAGGTTATGGCCTGTCAGAAACTTCTCCGGTTGCAACGGCGAATCCTCCAGCCTCGGAAGAGTTTAGTGGCACTATCGGTATTCCGTTGCCGCTGACTGAACTGGCGATTCTCGATGATGACGGTAACGAAGTACCCTTGGGCGAACAGGGTGAAATCTGTATCCGTGGTCCACAGGTCATGCGAGGCTACTGGAACCGTCCGGATGAAACAGCCAAGTCCATGACAGCGAATGGTTTCTTCCGCACGGGGGATATCGGGGTGATGAATGAGCGTGGCTATACCAAGATCGTTGATCGCAAAAAAGACATGATTCTAGTATCGGGCTTTAACGTCTATCCTTCTGAAATTGAAGAAGTCATCGCCAAACATCCAAAAGTACTGGAAGTCGCTGCGATTGGTGTGCCGGATGAAAAATCAGGCGAAGTGCCAAAACTGTTTGTGGTGAAAAAAGATCCATCATTGACCACTGAAGAAGTGCTGTCCTATGCCAAGCAGAATCTGACGGGCTATAAACGTCCACGTTATGTGGAATTTATGGATGAATTGCCAAAATCCAATGTCGGCAAGATTCTGCGTAAAGATCTGCGTAAATCGGCTTAATGATTTGATAAAAAAAGCGCCTCAAAGGCGCTTTTTTTATTTCCGCATTAACCAGCGATCAAAATAAGGGCGACCCACCCCAACAATTCCGACAAAAATAAACAGGGTGCCGAACTGGCGGCTAAAACCGGAGATATTAAACTGCCCATAACTGAGCAGATTGTCGCTCAGGCAGTAAATCAGGATAACCAGCAACCAGTGCCAAAGTGGAAGGCGTTTAATTCCCACCGCAAAAAATGCCATTACCAGTACGACAAAGGTGCCGATCAGTGAACCAATATTCATATTGGCGCAAATGACGGCAAGCAAAAAAGCGGTAATCGGCAAGACAATTTTCATGACACGGTCGACTTGAAGCTGATGCTGGCGCTGCTTTTCTAGCACCTCGAACATTTCTTGTTGTTCAGGATTGACCATGTCTATATTCCTATCTGAGCTGGTAATCAAAACACTATATTTAACAAAATTTATTTGCCAAACGCCATGCTATGATAAGGCGCTGAAGAAAAATTGAAGAGAATAATCGACATGCAGGGCATTAGCGGCATTATTTATCTCATTCTGGCAGCCTGTTTACTGCCTTATGTTTTTGCCATCATTGCCAAGATGACAGGCGGATTTAAACCGCATGATAACCAGAATCCCCGTGAGTTTTTGGCGAAAACCACCGGTTTGGCAGCACGTGCCAATGCCGCACAGCAAAACAGTTTTGAAGGACTGCCGCTATTTATAGCCGCAATTTTGATGGCGGAATATATGGTGGTGCCACAGGCAATTATCATGAACCTAGGGATCGCCTATCTGGTTTTTCGTGTGCTCTACGGGATTTGCTATCTGGCCAACTGGGCAACCTTACGTTCCATTATCTGGTTACTATCGCTGTTGTGCCCGATTTTTCTGCTGGTCATTACTGTGAAAATGACTTAACTGTGCAGCATTGCGAAATCTTGTCAAATTTTTCCAGCTAAACGGTATAATCACTGCGAAGTTTGCAGGACTGTAATCTGCGATCAAAATTTATCTCTATCATTTATATAGTCAAAGAGTGTTGCTATGAGCTACAACAATATCCCGCCGGGTAAAGATGCACCAAACGATATCTATGTGATCATTGAAATTCCTGCCAATGCAGCGCCAATCAAATACGAAATCGATAAAGACTCTGATGCGTTATTTGTAGACCGTTTCATGGGTACCGCAATGTTCTATCCAGCGAACTACGGTTATGTGCCAAATACCCTGTCTGAAGATGGTGACCCATTAGATGTGTTGGTTGTAACTCCACATCCAGTCGCACCAGGTTCAGTGATTCGTTGCCGTCCAGTGGGCAAATTGAACATGGAAGATGATGGTGGCGTTGATGCGAAACTTGTAGCTGTTCCACACGAAAAATTAACTCCGTTGTATAAAGATGTTCAGGAATATACGGATCTTCCAAAACTGTTGATCAGTCAAATTGAACATTTCTTCCAACACTACAAAGATTTAGAGCCAGGCAAATGGGTGAAAATCAGTGGTTGGGAAGGTGCTGATGTTGCGAAAGCTGAAGTATTGAAATCAATCGAAGCTGCGAAAAAATAATCATGAATTAACTGTTTGGTTAATTTTATGGTGTTATAAGAGGTTCGCTTTTGCGAGCCTTTTTTTATTTAAATAAATTAACCATTTGGTAAATAAATTCACTTGAGCATATTTTAAACTGTATTTTTTCTGACTATAATCGCGCCTTCTTCGCTGTTCCTCTCTTTTTCGCTCATGAATAAATTTTCTGTTTTGCTTGGCAGTCTTGCCTTAAGCCCTGCATTGCTGTTTGCGCAAGAACCGGAATCACAAGATCAGGTTAAATTTTCTGGTTGGCTCAGTGTTGTTTCTGCCTATGTCTCTCGTGGTGGTACCAATAGTCCAGAAAATGATGACACCGTGTTGCAAGGCTACGTCAATGCCAACTACAAAGGTCTGTATGCAGCGTATTGGATGTCAAAACTGGGTTATTCATTTAGTGAAATTCAGGACAAGGCGGCAATTGGCTCCGATTCACAATTGTCGGATAAGCAGAAACAACAGTCCTTGGCAGATTTAAAAACACCATCTTCCGACTACTATGAACATGATTTCTTTGTCGGTTATAGCAATAAATACAAAGACTGGAATTATGACCTGAATGTCGCGACTTATTATTATCCAGGCAGTGACCATACGACGGGTGTCGAAGCAGGTGTCAGTGCAGGTCGCACCCTTAATCCGGCAATTGGTAACAGTTTCCGTGTCGGAGCACAAACCTATTTCAATGACACCGTGTATATGAACCAATGGGACAGTTATTTTAGTCTGGACTACAGTCATCCATTGCCGCAGGGCTTTCAGCTGGATTTATCCACTGGTGTTTCGTATTACCAGGATGATGGCAAGTTTGAGGGTGGAACCTTTTTGAATACTGAAAAAGACTGGGTTTTCCGTCACGCATCAGCACAAGTGTCACATTCCTTGTTTAATAATGACAAAGCACGTGGCTGGCTCAAATATGTCGTAGGTGGTGAAAACCGGGCGGGTGTAGACCAGAAAAATATGCTTGTTGCGGGAATGCGTTACCATTTCTAAGACGGTTTTTTCGATCAGTGCATAAGTTGAATAAAATTTATGCACTTTTTTTATGCATAAAAAATGGCATGGCTCAAAAAAGAGCAACAATAGTTCAAGAAAAGCCTTTTTGTGATAGCGGATCCCTGGCTGAACTTGGCACAGCAATTGCTAATACTAGAGTGGATAAACCACTTTTCGCAAAAACAGCAAAAACCAATGATTAAAATTGGGGGAGAGCAAAAATGAAAAAATTGGCATTGAAAACACTGAGTTTAGGTGTCTTGGCGAGTACTTCAGTGATGGCAATGGCCGAAGACAAACCATCGCTTTATGGGGTCACCGCTTCAGGTAACGTTGCGGTCACTACAGATTATCGCTTCCGTGGTATTTCACAATCTTCGAATGATGCCGCTATTCAAGGAGGTTTGACCTTTAACCACAAATCTGGTGCTTATTTGGCTTTATGGGGCTCTAGTATTAAGTTTGATGGTTATGAAGGGGTGTCTACTGAAACTGATGCAACTCTCGGTTATACCAACACCCTGAAGCTGTCGGAAAGTTTTGCACCAACCTATGATGTTGGGGTTACTCACTATGGCTATATTGGCTCGGATTCTGAATTTGAGAACAATGGCGATACCGGGATGGCCTTTACCGAAGTGTTCGGTAAGTTAACCTTTGCGGAAACACTGTTCAAAGGGGATGCCTTAAGTCTGGGTGTAGCCTATTCTGATGATTATTGGGGTCACAGCGATGAATTCTGGTATTTTAACGCAGGTTATTCAGCACCAATCGCCAATACCGGGTTTAATGGAGTTGCTTCTGTCGGCTACAATAAATTGAAAAATAAGGAATCCTTGCTGGTCGTTGCGGGTGGTCCAGGCAAAGACGATGACTATATCGATTATAAAGTGGGCGTAAACTATAACGTGCTTGGAATTACCGCGCAATTAGATGTGGTCGGTACCAATATCAGTACGACAGGGATGACGGATGCACAGAAGAAACTATATGACACGGGTGCTGTCTTTACCTTGACGAAAACCTTCTAATTCTTGGTATTCAATGAAAGCGAGAGTTGAACTCTCGCTTTTTTATGCCTGGCTGCCGCGATAGGACAACGCTTCACTTAAATGCACATTCTGGATCTGTTCACTTTCTGCCAAATCAGCAATAGTACGGGCGACACGCAACACCCGATGATAGCCACGAGCGGATAAATTTAAACGCTGTTGGGCGAGTTCAATTAAATGTAGTGCTGCTGAATCGAGTGAAGCGAAGCGCTGTAGTTGCTGCGGAGAAAGTTGATGATTCAGCCCATTTTGTCGCTGTATTTGTCGTTCATAAGCCTGCACGACACGGCCACGAACGCTGGCTGAGCTTTCTGCCGGAGCGGTTGATTGTAACTCCTGACTAGAGAGTGGCGGGACATCAATATGCAAATCGATTCGATCCAGAAGCGGTCCCGAGATCCGGTTCTGATAGCGTTTAATTGCCTCGGTTGAACATTGGCAACGGTTGTCCTGATGAAAGGCATAACCACAAGGACAGGGGTTCATGGCGGCAATTAACTGAAAGTTGGCCGGAAAGGTCATTTGTCGCGACGCACGTGAAATGATAATTTCCTTGGATTCTAGCGGCTGACGTAAGACCTCAAGTACCTTGCGATCGAATTCTGGCAACTCATCCAGAAACAGCACACCTAAATGGGCCAAAGTGATTTCTCCCGGTTTGGGGGAAGAACCTCCGCCGACCAAGGCAATTGCAGAAGCCGTATGGTGTGGTGCACGGAAAGGACGTTGCCCAAAACGGTAGGGAGTATTAGCAATTGAATAGATACGGGCCACCTGCAAATTTTCCTGTGCAGAGAGCGGTGGCAAAATACCGGCAAGTCGTGAGGCTAGCAAGGTTTTTCCAGTGCCAGGTGGGCCGCGAAAAAGCAGTGAATGGCCCCCAGCGGCTGCTATTTCCAGCGCACGACGCGGCCGTAACTGACCTTTGACATCGGCCAGATCGGGTGCTTGTGGTTCTTCGACGGATTGCGGTGGTGCACTAACGGCACAAATTTTTTCTTGTTTTAAGAAATGTGCACAGACTTGTTTCAAGTGCTGAACCGGATAAACCGGAAAATCCGGTAATTGTGCTGCCTCACTTGCATTCAAAGCGGGCAACATCAGTTGGCGACCACTGTGCTGACAGGCCATCGCGATACTTAAAATCCCGCTGACCGGACGGAGGTGCCCATCAAGGGCCAGTTCGCCAATAAATTCAAACTCATCTGTCACTCCTTCAGGTACTTGTCCTGAAGCGATCAGGATGCCCAACGCAATCGCCAGATCCAGACGTGCACCTTCTTTGGGCAGATCTGCAGGTGCCAGATTAATCGTCAGGCGTTTACTCGGAAACTGAAAACCACTGTTCAAAATTGCCGAACGTACCCGATCCTTACTTTCACGCACCGCTGCTTCTGGCAATCCGACAATTGTTAATGACGGTAAACCCTGGCTGACATGGACTTCAACCTCAATTGGAGGGGCTTGCAGCCCCAACAGGCTGCGTGTCTGAATTTTGGCAAAAGACATATTATTTTTCCGTTATTCTGCTTTATTTTTAATCGGTTTTGTCATATTGCACTTATTCGGTGCTTAATTTTTGTTCTGTAATAAGCTTTCGAGGGTTTTAATTTGCTCGTTGAGATCATTGAGACGTTGATTGGCATTTTGTAACGCTGTTTGTTGGCGTTCCAGTTCTTCTTTAGTCACCAGATCCATTTTGGTGACAGCTTCACTGAGTAAAGCACGCAGGTTGTGTTCCAGATCTTTTTTCGGTTGATCCAGCTGTTGCAGAATGGCTTGTAATAAGGTTTCGATCATAACATGGGCAATCCGGTGAAATTTTCAGGCTTGAGTTTAACACTGCTCTACCTGCGACCATAGCCCTGATGAGGAAAAGAAAATGTAGATCTGAACGCAGGAAGAATGTTGAGTCTAAAGGTCGAATTTTTAAAAAGCCGCTACATTTCCCGTCACAAAATAAGGTATAAAGAGCTTTCATGTACACCGCTTCTAATCTCCCCCAACTTTTAGAAGTCTTGGCATGAATATTGAACATAAAACCTTACTGGTGAAACAAGCCGAAGGAAAACAAAGATGAAGCTTATAACTGCAATTGTAAAACCATTTAAATTGGATGACGTGCGTGAAGCGCTCTCCGACATTGGCGTGCAAGGGATTACTGTCACTGAAGTGAAAGGTTTCGGGCGTCAAAAGGGCCATACGGAACTGTACCGCGGTGCAGAGTATGTGGTTGATTTTCTACCAAAAGTGAAAATTGAAATCGCGATCAGCGATGAAATGGTTGATCAGGTGATTGAATCGATTACCCGTGTTGCAAGCACTGGCAAAATTGGTGATGGCAAAATTTTTGTCACCAACCTTGAGCAAGTGATTCGTATCCGTACCGGAGAAACTGGACCGGATGCCGTGTAATTTGGCACGAAGCTTGCTGAGTACCAAGTAACACAAAAACTTGAAGTTGGGGGACACGAATGAAAAAAATGCTATTTGCACTCAGCCTGTCTGGTGCATTGTTAGGTGGTTCAGCCACGTGGGCCGAAGAAGCGACAAGCTCGGCGCCAGTGACGACCATTGTGGCGTCAGAAGCAGCCTTAACCGATTCCACACAAGCAGCCACTATCCCTGCAGAAACGGCCACTACGCCTGCCGAAACACCGGCAAAAGCGGATACCGGTGATACTGCCTGGATTCTGATTTCAACCGCTTTAGTGTTGCTGATGACGATTCCTGGTCTGGCGTTATTTTATGGCGGCATGGTGCGTAAGAAAAACGTCCTTAGTACCATGGCGCACAGCTTTATCGCCGCAGCTGTGGTGAGCCTGGCTTGGGTTGCAGTGGGATATACCCTGGCTTTTAGCAGCGGTAATGCCTTCATGGGAGGCTTTGAAAAACTCATGCTGGCCGGTATCGGGACAGATGCGGTCACGGGAACCATTCCTGAAATTCTTTTTGTTATCTTCCAAATGACTTTTGCCATTATTACCGTTGCGATTATTAGCGGTTCGGTGGCAGAGCGCATGAAATTTGGGGCTTTTGTTACTTTTATTGCTATCTGGGTGATTGCCGTTTATGCACCGATTACCCACTGGGTCTGGGGTGGCGGCTGGTTAGCGAATGATGGCGCGCTGGATTTTGCGGGTGGTACGGTCGTTCATATTAATGCTGGTGTTGCTGGTCTGGTTGCAGCATACATGCTCGGTAACCGTATGGGCTTGGGACGTGAGTCTATGGCACCGCATAACTTGACACTCACCGTTCTGGGCGCAAGTTTGATCTGGGTGGGCTGGTTTGGTTTTAATGGCGGATCTGCACTCGGTGCAAATGGTTCAGCAGGTTATGCACTGGTAACAACCCAAGTGGCAGCAGCAGCAGCGGCGATCTCCTGGTTAATGACAGAAAAACTGATTCGCGGTAAGGCCTCAGTGTTGGGTGCAGCTTCCGGTGCGGTCGCGGGTTTGGTGGTGATTACCCCAGCAGCCGGTTTCGTGACCGTGAGCGGTGCTTTGGTGATGGGGTTAATTGGCGGTGTGGTCTGCTTCTGGGGGATTACTGCACTGAAACGTGCATTGAAAGCCGATGATTCACTTGATGCTTTCGGTTTGCATGGTGTTGGCGGGATTGTGGGTGCTATCCTCACCGCGGTATTTGCCAGTGAATTCATCATGGGTGATAAAGTACCTGCCAATATGATGACGCAACTTTGGGTGCAAATTGAAGGTGTTCTGGCCACAATCGCTTATAGTGCCGTGGTGACTTTTGTGATCCTTAAAGTAATTGACGTCGTGATTGGAATTCGTGTCAATGCCGATGATGAACGTATGGGTCTGGATCTCAGCCAACATGGTGAACGCATCGAATAATCAATTAAAACAATTAATCGCTATATATTGTGTAAAACAGCCTGAAAAGGCTGTTTTTTTTCTATATGTAGCGTAAAACTCTACAAAGAAGCGAAATTTTGCTACACTCGGAAATCCATGGGGATTTGTTCAATTAAACCACTATGCATTGTCCATTTTGCAACGCCGCAGACAGTAAAGTGATCGACTCGCGCTTGGCCGCCGAGGGTTGCCAGATTCGCCGACGTCGTGAATGTATCAGTTGTGGGGAACGTTTTACCACGTTTGAAAGTTATGAAGTGGTGATGCCGCGTGTCATCAAGTCCGATGGCAAAAATGAACCCTTTGATGAAGCCAAATTGCGCCGCTCGCTGATGCATGCCTTGCAAAAACGTCCGGTGACGCAAGAGCAGATTGAAGCGGTGTTGAGTGATATTCAGCTACAGATTCGCCGTTTGGGTGAGCGTGATGTCAAGTCACGGGTGATTGGTGAAATTGTCATGCAGGCGCTGTATGCGCTAGATCACGTGGCCTATGTCCGTTTCGCTTCAGTCTATCAGGACTTTCAGGACGTAGAAGCCTTCCGCCGTCAAATTGAACAAATGCAACAGCGCTAATTGGGAATAAAGATGTCTGAGCTGACGCAAGATCAATACTGGATGCAACGGGCAATTGAACTAGCCCAACGTGGACAGTATTCCACCAAACCGAACCCGAATGTCGGCTGTGTCATCGTTAAAGATGGACAGGTGATTGGTGAAGGGTTCCACCCCAAAGCAGGGCAACCGCATGCTGAAGTCTTTGCCTTGCGCCAGGCAGGTGCGGACGCACAAGGGGCGACCGCTTATGTCACGCTGGAACCTTGTGCACATTATGGCCGGACCCCGCCTTGTGCAGAAGCACTGGTTAAAGCCCAGCTGAAAAAAGTGGTAGTGGCCTGTCCAGACCCTAATCCTCTGGTGGCTGGAAAAGGCGTGCAGATTCTGCGTGATGCCGGCATTGAAGTAGAAGTTGGGGTTTTACAACAGCAAGCACATAGCTTGAATTTTGGTTTCCTGAAAGCTATGGCAACGGGGTTGCCTTATGTGCGCTTAAAAATTGCAGCCAGTCTCGATGGCCGTACCGCAATGGCGTCGGGAGAGTCGAAATGGATCACCGGATCCGCTGCCCGTCAGGACGTGCAACATTGGCGTGCAATTTCCGGTGCTGTGATTACGGGTATTGATACAGTATTGGCGGATGATTGCCAGCTCAATGTGCGTGACTTGCCAAATGTAGATTTAACAACTGTGGTACAGCCGAAGCGAGTAGTTCTGGACCGTCAGGGCCGTTTACCATTAAGTGCCAAAATATTGCAACAGCCGGAAACTGTAATGGTCATGGGGCCATTTCGTCAGGAGTTGGCCGATTTAGGGGTCATCCAGTTGGAGATTCAGCCTTTAAACGCCCTGTTACAGACCTTATCTCAGCATTACCAGATTTATGATGTGCTGGTGGAAGCCGGTTCGACTTTGTCTACCGCCTTCTTACAGGCACATTTAGTCGATGAAATGATCTATTATGTTGCACCGACCTTATTGGGGCAGTCGGCACGTGCCATGTTTAATGCTGACTTGATCCGTCTGGCCGAGCAACTCCGTTTTAAGTTTGAACAGTTTACCCAGGTAGGGGATGACTTACGCTTAAGGCTAATCCCTACGCAAGAGACAATATGAATCCAGAGTCTTCGGTTTATCACAAACGTCGCCATGCAGCGCGCACCACGGATGAATACCTTTTTCACCAGCTGGTGCCTTATCTGGGCAACAAGCGCCGATTGCTGCATCTGATTCTGGAAGCTCTGGAAATTACTGGAACGCTTAATCCCAAAGCTAAGCGTGCGCCGATTTTTGCGGATTTTTTTGCCGGGAGTGGTGTGGTTTCACGTCTGGCCCGGCAAAATGGCTACCGGGTGATTGCCAATGACTGGGAACCGTATAGCCACGCGTTAAACAGTGCGATTTTATCCTGTGTAGAGGCACCTGCATTCAAGGAACTTGGCGGTTATCAGAAAGCCATTGATTACCTGAACCGTTTGCCCGAAGTCAAAGGCTGGGTGACGCATAATTTGTGTCCGCGTAATGATGAGATCTATGACCCGACACGTGACCGGTTGTTCTTCAAACGCCGTAATGGCATGCGCATTGATGCCATCCGCCAGCAGATTGCCACTTGGCAGGCACAAGGGGCGATCGATGATGTCGAAATGAGTGCCTTACTGGCACCGTTGTTGTATTCCGCCAGTTTTGTCAGTAATACCAGTGGGGTATTTAAAAGCTTCCACCATGGCTGGGGTGGAAAAACCCAGACTGCGCTGGAGCGGATTGAGTCCTTGTTGTGGCTGACCCCAAGCCGTTTTTGTGAAATCGGCGACCCGAAACGTCCGGCAGCGGAGATGTGGTGTGTGGATGCCCAGCATCTCGCGAACCAGATGAGTGGTTTCGAGGTCGATGTCGCCTATCTCGATCCACCATATAACCAGCATGCCTACAGCAGTAACTATCATGTACTGAACGCATTAACCTTGTGGGATCAGGTGGACTTACCGAGTCCGGATACCAAAGGTTATAAAAGCGGGATTGACCGGGCGTGGCGTAAAGAACGACCAAGTCCTTATAATTCCTCAAAATATGCTAAAGAAGCATATGAGAAATTACTGTCTACCATTAATGCTCGTTACATCCTGACCAGTTATTCCACTGATGGCAATATTTCCCCACAGGACTTGCTAAAAGCCAATCTGGCACGCGGTAAAGTCACCTTGTTAACGCAGGATGTACCACGTTATCGGGTCAGTAAACAGCGTCAGTCAGAGCGGGCACGCGTACTTGAATTTATTGTGATTACCGATACCCATGCCAAGGCAGGGCCACCGTTACGTCAATTATTAGGACAACTTTATCATTTTGCCGAACTCGGTGGTGTCGATACCTCAGGTGTGAGCACCCAATTGGCTTTATGGTAAATCCAACCCCATAGAGAGCGTCGTTATGTTTACAGGGATTATTGAAAGCCTCGGCAAAGTGCAAAGCCTGCAAAGTGTGGGGGGGGATATCCGTTTGCGCATCCAGACTGATCTGGATATGTCAGATGTGCATTTGGGCGATTCAATTGCCACCAACGGTATTTGCCTGACCGTGATCGAATGGGGCGACAACTGGTATGCGGCGGATGTATCGCGCGAAAGTCTGAACCGCACGACGCTCGGACAGTGGAAAGTGGGGCAACCGGTCAATGTGGAAAAGGCCATGCTGCCAACTACACGTTTTGGTGGCCATATTGTCAGCGGTCATGTCGACGCAGTGGGCGAAATTACCCTGGTGCGTGAAGATGCACGATCCCTGTATTTTGAAGTGACCGCACCGGCTGAAATTGCCAAGTATCTTGCTGAAAAAGGCTCAGTGACCGTCGATGGCATTAGCCTGACGATTAACCATTTGCGTGGCAATATTCTCAGTTTGAACCTGATCCCGCATACGGCAGAACGCACCAATATTGGCACCTGGAAAGTGGGCAGCAAAGTCAATCTGGAAGTGGATGTGCTGGCACGTTATATCGAACGTTTACTGTTGGGTGACAAAGCCGCCGAAACGCATACCGAATCAAAAATAAGTATGGCTTTTCTCGCGGAAAATGGGTTCTTGAAATAAGCGTTAAAACGGAGATAGCCCATCGTGATGAGCTATTTCCACCCTCTGTCTTTTTAATGTTTAATAATGGTTAAAGAAGTGCTGCCTAACCAAGGCTTGACGCTTTTGGGAGTGGAGACGGAAAAGTCTCCTTGTTCTTGGGCCTTTCGAGAGAAATAAACCGAGATAGACTGAAAATCAGCGCGGCTGAGTAATAAGTCTTCTGCGGATATTGTCCATTTTTCGCCAGAATGTAGTTTACTAATCCGTGCCGAAATCTGGGTCAATAGATCCATCATTTTCTTCCTCATGCTACTGTAGAGTCACATGCTAAGTGCATGATCTTTAAACACAATGATTTAAAGATGTGACCATATTGTTGCATTTTTATGTCATTTTGATGACAAGGGCGGAAAGAAATTTGAAAATTAGGTCAAATTAATTTTTGAGTGGTTGGTCAGAAAAACTGGAATTCTGCAGTATGTAGCTAATCTCTTCCTGTGCGGCTGCCTGCAGCTTGTTTCTAAAGGCGCTTACTGCTTCTTCAATCAGGGTTTCAGCTTCGAGTTCCAGGCGCAGGCGAACGCTTTCCAGTTCTGACAGGATCTGTTCGTCTGAAATCGCGAGACGTCGTGGATGGCTGTAATCAATCGACGGCTGTGCCGGATTCTGCTGGTAGCGTTGCGTGTAGTCTTGGATTTCCTGATCGAGCTGTGCACGTAATTGTGACAGGAGCAGGGTTTGTTCAGTGAAATGCTCAATTTCATGTTGTTGCAAAGCTGCAGCGTATGCAGCCTGGGCGGCACGCTTGTCCTCAAGGCTTTTTTCTAAAGCCAGTTGGCGACGAATCCGAGCCTGTTCGAGCAGTTCTGCTTTTAAGTTGGCATAGGCAACGGCAATTTTCTGTTCAGAGGCTTTCTGGGCCAGCTGATCGGCAGTGAGCCATTGTTGGATGTCACCACTGGGTTGCAGCAGATCACAGATGCGGGCGAGGTCATCAAGAAAAGCTTGACGTACAGCTTCAGGGGCCTGAAGCCAGCGCTTTTTAAAATCTTGACCTACATTAAGTGCCACTACACATCTCCTTGCCGGGGTAAAATTAAGCGGGTTTATAGTTTAAAGGTGCGCGGTTGAATACCCGAGCGCCGATATTGTTTGAATTTTTCTCGGCCAATCTGTTTGGCCGTTTCATCATTTTCGATAATTTCAATAATGTGACCAAATTTGTCCGTTTGTTCAAGCGCCTGATTGTTAAAATTAAATACCAGCCACGCTGCACTGTCAGGAAGCTGTGCTGAAATACAGACGGGTGCATTGGTCTGCTCGATACCATGTGGGATAAAACTGCTGGGATCAAAGCTCCACAGGCGCTCATCCAGTTGCTGCTGTAAGTCAGGATCTGGACAGTACAGCCAGATTTTGCCCTGCTTGGGCAGCAGCTTGCGACATAAACGGCAAGCACTTTCGACTTGCCGTTCCGGGCTTTTTTCAAACAGATAAAAGCTGACCTTAGCCATTGGCAACCGCGCGGTTGGCCAGGAATTGCATTAACAAAGGTACTGGTCGACCCGTTGCACCTTTGCTGGTGCCTGACAGCCAGGCTGTGCCTGCAACATCCAGATGCGCCCAGCGATAGTCACGGGTAAAACGCTGCAAGAAACAAGCCGCTGTCACAGAGCCTGCGGTTGGACCCCCAATATTGGCAATGTCGGCGAATGGAGAGTCTAATAATTCCTGATAATCATCAATCACCGGCATACGCCAGACACGGTCAAAGCTCTGTTCACCGGCTGCGCTAATTTCACTGGCCAGTTCATCATCGGGTGAGAACAGTCCACTGAGTACTTTACCGAGTGCGACCACACAGGCGCCGGTAAGAGTCGCAATATCAATGACCACTGCTGGATCAAAGCGTTTGATGTAGGTCAGGGTGTCACATAGTACCAGGCGGCCTTCAGCATCGGTATTGAGAATTTCAATGGTTTGGCCACTCATGCTGGTCACGATGTCGCCCGGACGGGTGGCATGACCGGATGGCATGTTTTCTGCCGCTGCAATCGTACCGACCACATGGATCGGCAGACGTGCTTCACAAAGTGCACGCATGGTACCCAAGACGGAGGCTGCACCGCACATGTCGAATTTCATTTCATCCATGCCCAGGCCTGGTTTCAGTGAAATGCCACCAGTGTCAAAGGTAATGCCTTTACCCACCAAGACGACAGGTGCTTGGTCGAGTTGCGCTTGATAGTCGAGGGTAATGATGCGACCTGGGCGCTCGGAACCTTTGCTGACCGCTAAAAAGGCATGCATACCCAATTCTGTCATTTGCTGCTCATCTAGCACATTGACCTTGAGTAAGTCTGGAAATTCTGCGGCCAAAGCCTGTGCCTGCTCTGCCAGATATTCCGGGAAACAGATATTGCCCGGACGGTTACCGAGGTCACGCGCCATACTCTGACCAGATTGGATAGCATCCACTAGGGTGAGTTGTGCTTCAGTTAATGGCGTCTGGCTGGCAATTAAATCGATCTGTTCGAGCAAAAATTCATTTTTTTTGCTTTTGAATTCATCAAAACCGTAGGCAGCCTGGGTCAGATTCAATGCGAACAGGTAATGCAGTTCCTGTGGCAAAGCGGAAATATCCAGACTAATTTGTTTAAATTTCTTTTGTACGCCTTGCACAATTGTTTGTGCCAGCTTGGCCAGTTTTGCGGGCTTAAGCTCCGCAGTTTTATCGAGGCCGATCAAGGCTGCATTGGGTGCGGCTGTGATTTTCCCAATCAGCGGTAAGTTTTCGTTGAGGCTCGCTTTAAACTGGGTCGCGGCAATTAAGTTTTCTAATTCATTGACTTGATAGGCTGCCGCTGCGTTTTCCAAATGCTCTGCATCAACCAAAATCAACAGATACGGGGTTGAGCTAGTCGCAGCGAGTGAAG
Organism: Acinetobacter minutum; assembly: GCF_035916735.1. Taxonomy (NCBI): domain Bacteria; kingdom Pseudomonadati; phylum Pseudomonadota; class Gammaproteobacteria; order Moraxellales; family Moraxellaceae; genus Acinetobacter; species Acinetobacter minutum. The sequence continues at coordinate 39,159 of NZ_JAQIHG010000012.1, read as the reverse complement.
TTTGAAGGGTAAGTTTCATTGCGGTATTCATGCCTTATAAAGGTTTGCAAATCATTCAACCATTGAAACATTTCCGGTGATAGAGTTGCAATGTACAACGGTGGGATAGGTTTTATATTTTTAACATTCGGGTAAACTAGCGCTAGTCCTGATGAACCCTTTTGGAAGAATTAATTTGATTATTCGGCGTTATCTCGTCAAGCAAGTTGTATCCACTTCTCTGGTGGTGATTGCCTTATTGACCTTGATCATGATGGGTGGCCGATTGATCAAGTATTTTGGTATCGCTGCGCAAGGTCGTTTGGATGCCAGTATCCTGTTCAGCATTATTGGCTACCGGATGCCGGAATTCCTGACCCTGATCTTGCCGTTAGGATTTTTTATCGGTTTGATGCTGGTGTTTGGCCGTTTATATGTCGATCATGAAATGGCAGTACTGAACAGCAGTGGCGTGAGCCGGCATCAACTGGGCCGTTTACTTATTCCGCTAACTTTGGTCTATTTATTGGCACAGAGCGGGTTAATGCTGTGGATGTCACCTTGGGGTTTGCGCCAATTTGAAGAGCTGACCACCAATCAGGCGGTGCGGACCGGTTTTGATCTGGTGCGACCAAAAGAATTTATTTCCTCGGGGCCATATACCATTTATGCCGGTGATCTTTCCGATGACCGCAAAAACCTGAAAGATATCTTTTTCTATCAGCGTGCTGAAAGACCCGGTAAGCCGGATGTGATGATTCTGGCACGTGAAGCGACCCGGGTTGAAGTGGCGAATGATACGGCCAATGTGGTTGATCTGGTTGAAGGCCGCCGTTATGAAATTTATCCGGGCAAGCCACAGTATTCACAAGCTGAATTCGCAAGCTATCGTTTGCGTCTGGAAAATGACAAGGCTGCCCAGTTTGAAAGCGCTGAAGTAGAAGCCTTACCTACCGCGAAACTCTGGAAAAATCGCCATGATCCCGTGGTGGTCAGTGAGTTGGGCTGGCGTTTCTTTGTGCCGTTTGCCCTGATTGTGGCTTTGATGCTAGCCGTGGCCTTGTCCGAAGTGAATCCACGTCAGGGACGCTATTTCCGCCTTTTTCCGGCCATTCTGATTTTTGCCAGTTTAATTGTGGCCTTGATGGCAATTAAAACCCGCATCAGTAAAGACGAGCTTGGTGTATGGGCTTATCCAGCGGTCTTGATCGCCTATGCGATCGCTGCAGCGCTGTTCTCGCGTAAGCAGAAATTGGGCCCTAAAATCCAGAAACACATTGAACGCGTGAGGTCTTAACAATGTTTGCACGTCGAATAGTCGCTAAACATGTGACCAAAACTACCGCACTCGCAATGCTGGGGGCGACAGCCGTCTTGTCTATGCTGCAGGTCCTGTTTACCTATCTGGGAGAATTGAGTGACCTAAACGAGCACTATAATGCCTGGCAAGCATTGCAATATGTGCTTTGGGGGGCACCGCGTTACCTGTATGAGATTTTGCCGATCTCGGCTTTGATGGGGGCGGTGCTGGGTCTGGGCACTATGGCATCCAACAGTGAGCTGATCGTGATGCGTTCAGTCGGGATTAGCCTGTGGCGCATTGTTGGCTGGGTGATCCGCTCCGCGATGTTGTTGGTGGTGCTGTCTTTTGCCTTAAGCGAATGGGTGATTCCATATACCAATGAGCAGGCAAAAAGCGTGAAAACCCATCAAAGCGTCGCCACTTTAGGTGAAGTGAAAGGCTATTGGACACGTGAAGGCCAACGTTTTATTTATATTGATTACGCCAATTCACAAGGCAATCTGCGCAATATTCAGGTCGTCGATTTTGACCAGAATTATCGGTTGCAATCGGTGCTGAATGCGGAGCAAGGGCAATTTGTCAGCGATGGGCGCTGGAATTTAAGTACCGCCCAGCAGGTGGATGTTTTAGCGAATGGTAATGCCGTCCATCAACGGGCAGATCAACAGGCTCTAGGACTCGCTTTACAACCGAAATATGTGCATATGGTGACGATTGATCCTGAAGACCTGTCACCCAGCCAGTTGATCAGTTTCATGCGCTATATGCATGAATACAGCCAGGTACCAAAAACCTATCAGTTGGCGTTCTGGCAAAAAGTTGGTGCGCCGTTTGCTCTGATTGCCTTGGTTCTGATTGCCTGCTCGTTTATTTTTGGGCCATTGCGTCAGCAGTCGATGGGTTTCCGTTTGGTCATCGCGCTGTTTATCGGGTTAGGTTTCTTTTATCTGCAGGATTTCCTCGGTTATGCCAGCTTGGTGTACTCGCCATCGCCAGCGTGGTTCGTCTTTATCCCGATTGTCCTGATGTTTATTGCCGGTGGTTATTTACTGCAGCGCGTCCGCTAAAAGCGTATAACACTTTGCCAGTTCGTCTATTTCTGTGCGTGAAAGCCCGCACAGAATATAGAGTCTTGCAGCAAAATTCGGTAAGATAGCATGCTGAATTTGTAAACAAATGAAAGAGTGAAAATCATGACGGATGCAACTGCTGGCAAAATCCCTCACGTTCTGGTGATTATGGATGGTGTGGGCCATCGTGAAGCGGTCGAGGATAACGCTTTTCTTGCAGCGAAAACTCCAAATTTGACAGCCATCACACAAAAGCATCCGCATGGTTTGATTTCTGGCTCTGGTGAAGATGTAGGTTTGCCGGATGGCCAGATGGGTAACTCGGAAGTGGGTCACATGAACTTGGGCGCAGGCCGAGTGTTGTACCAAGACTTTACCCGGATTACCAAAGATATTCGTACTGGTGCGTTCTTTGAGCATGAAGTGCTGGTGGATGCGGTTGAAAAGGCCAAAGCATCTGGTGGCGCTGTGCATATCCTGGGGCTGTTGTCGGAAGGCGGTGTGCATTCTCATGAAGACCATATCGTGGCGATGTGTGAACTGGCGCTAAAACGTGGTGCGCAAGTTTATCTGCATGCTTTCCTTGATGGCCGTGATACACCACCGAAAAGTGCACAACCTTCGTTAGAAAAACTGGATGCGCTGTTTGCCCAATATCCGGGTCAAGGCCGTATTGCATCGATGATTGGCCGTTACTATGCCATGGACCGTGACAATCGCTGGGACCGTGTAGAACAAGCCTATCGCCTGTTGACCGAAGGTGAGGCAGTCCGTACTGCAGCCACTGCGCTAGAAGGTCTGGAACAGGCCTATGCAGCGGATGAAAGCGATGAGTTTGTCAAGGCGACCCGTATTGGTGAGATTGCCAAAATCCAGGATGGCGACAGCATCGTCTTTATGAACTTCCGTGCTGACCGTGCGCGCGAGATCACCAAAGCCTTTGTGGAAAAAGACTTTGCCGGTTTCGAACGTAAAGTCGTGCCGAATTTAGCCAAATTCGTCATGCTCACGCGCTATCAGGCCTCGATTGATGCACCCGTGGCGTATATGCCGGAAGAGCTGAAAAACTCGATTGGTGAATACCTGTCAAACTTGGGTAAAACGCAGTTACGTATTGCTGAAACCGAAAAATATGCGCATGTGACGTTCTTCTTTAGTGGTGGTCGTGAAGATGAATATCCAGGTGAAAAACGCATCCTGATTCCATCTCCGAATGTGGCGACATATGACCTGAAACCAGAAATGAGCGCTTATGAAGTGACCGATGAACTGGTCAAGGCCATCAATTCTGGTGAGTATGACCTGTTAGTCGTGAACTATGCCAATGGTGACATGGTGGGGCATACCGGTGTCTTTGATGCTGCCGTGAAGGCAGTTGAAGCGGTGGATACGTGTTTGGGCCGTGTTTACGATGCTGTCATGGCCAATAAAGGCCATATGATCATCACGGCAGACCATGGTAATGTGGAGCAGATGCAGGACTACGAAAGTGGTCAGGTGCATACTCAGCATACCACTGAGTTGGTGCCATTTATTTATGTTGGTCCAGGCGCAGCTACGATTGCCGAAGGCGGCGTGTTGGCCGATGTCGCACCAACGCTGTTAAATTTGATGCAGCTGCCTGTACCTGCAGATATGCAGGGCCGTAATTTGATCACGGTTGAGGCTTAACCCCCAAGAGGACGGAATGATGCAACAAGGAAAGACCCTGGCTCAGATTCTGGGGATCGTGTGCTGTTGTTTATTTTCCGTTCCGGTTCTTGCAGCAGAGCGTCCGAACACTGATCTGGATTCGGACGTCGTGCAAGAGGATTTTACTGAGGTGCCAGTAGAATCCATCCAGCAATTTGTACAGATCTACGGTCTTGTACAAAAAAACTATGTGGAAGCAAAATCTGATGAGGTTTTGTTCCAACAGGCGATTAAGGGGCTGGTCAGCGGACTGGATCGTTATTCGCGTTATTTATCTCCTGAAGAATATCAACAACTGCTGCAATATACTGAAGGTGAGCTGGCAACGGTCGATTTTGGTTTGCGTTATGATGTTCAGCATCATCAATGGCAAATCCAAAACTTAAAAGAAGGGGCTGATTCCAGCAAACTGGGCCTGCGCAATGGTCTGGTGGTCGACAAGATTGACCATCAAAGCTTAAAAGAGCTGAACCATGTTCAGGTGCAGGAATTGCTCACCGGTTCGATTGGCTCCACCATGCTGGTACAACTGGATGAGCAACGTCCTCCGGTGAGTATCGTCCGTAATAAAAAGATTGAAGCCGATACCCAAGCTCAGTTATTGCATAATCAGGTTTTGCTGATTAAAGTCCGGGTCTTTCAGCAGGATACTGCCAACCAGATTAAGCATCTCATCGAAGATCATGCCAGTAATCGTTTGAAAGCAGTCCTTATCGATTTACGTAATAATCCGGGGGGGCTATTGTCTGCTGCGGTGGAGTCTGCGGACCTGTTTTTAAATCAAGGTGTTATTGTCTCAACCCGCAGTCGTTCCGAAGGTGATCAGCAGTTTCAGGCCTTGCCGAGCAATGACTTTCAGAACCTGAAAATTGGCATTTTGATTAACCAGCGCTCTGCTTCTGCCGCTGAAGTTTTTACCATGGCTTTAAAGGAGCATGGTCGTGCTTGGGTGGTGGGTGAGAAAAGTTATGGTAAGGGCGTGGTACAAAAGCTCTTTGCCCTCCCCAATGGTGCTGCACTGCAAATGACCGTCTCACATTACTACACGCCTTTAGGTCACATGATTGAGGGGCAAGGCGTTACGCCAGATTACCTGTATCCGATTTCTGGCGAGATCCGTGATGAAACCTATCTGGAAAATGTCACTGAGTTATTGATCAAGCACAAATAGTTTTATTCGACCTCGGAATCCAGGCCCAGTTTTTTGAGCCGGTAGCGTAAGGAACGGAAACTCATGCCGAGTTTCTTGGCCGCTAGCGTACGGTTCCAGTGGGTCATATCAAGCGCCTTTAACAGCAGCTCTTTTTCGATTCTTTCCAGATAATGCTCTAACCCTTCAGCTGGAAGTTGACCATAGAGAATACCCGGAACATGGACAGTCGTGGCTGAAGCAGATTCCTGTTGAGGCAGCATCGCTGGTTGTAGAGGGGGGGAAATGCTGTTTTGCAGATCTTCCACTTGCAATTCTGTCTCGTCGCAAAATGCGATGGCACGTTCCACCATATTGCGCAATTCACGCACATTGCCCGGGAAATGCTGCTGTAGCAAAAACTGCTGGGCTGCTTTACTCAGCGATTTCACGGGCAGATCCCACTCATCACACACCTGCTGAATAAAATGGTCTGCCAATAATAGAATATCCTGTCCGCGTTCCCTTAAGGGAGGAAGTACCACATCAATCACATGCAGGCGGAAGAACAAATCCTGACGGAATTTCCCCTGTTGTACGAGACCGGTCAGATTCTGATGGCTGGCACTGATGATGCGAAAATCGACATCAATTTCCTGATCACTGCCGAGTGGGCGAACCTGTTTGTCCTGGAGCACTCGTAGCAGTTTGACCTGCATGTTGAGCGGCAATTCAGCAATTTCATCCAAGAATAAACTGCCCCCATTCGCTGCCTGGATCAGCCCCTGTTTGTCCTGTGCTGCCCCGCTAAAGCTGCCTTTCTTATAGCCGAACAGCTCACTTTCCATCAATTCTGCCGGAATTGCCCCACAGTTAATCGCAATAAAAGGTCCCTGATTACGGTTGCTGAGCTGATGAATCAAACGTGCGACCACTTCTTTGCCACTGCCGGATTCCCCGGTAATAAAAACAGGTGCCTGAGAACGGACAATTTTATTCAGGTCTGCCCGTAGCTGTTGGATGGGTTCGGAACGGCCGATCAACAGGCGATTTTCGGGACGATCTTCAGCGGCAGGACACCAGGATTTCGGCAGATTGAGGGCTTTTTGTAACAGTTGGGTTAAATGCGTCTGATTAATCGGTTTACTGACAAAATCAAAGGCTCCGGCTTTTAATGCACTGACTGCAATATCCATACTGCCATAGGCGGTCAGTACGGCAATCGGTGTGTTGGGATAACAGCGTGTGACCAGTTCGACCAACTCCAGACCGTTACCATCTGGCATGTTTAAATCGGTCAGGCAGGCATCGTACTGGTATTGGGTAAAGAAATAGCGCGCACGTTGTAAACTATGCGCAATATGCGTCTTGATGCCCATACGTGCCAGAGTCATCTGCATCAGCGTACATAAGTCTTCTTCATCATCCACCAATAAGACGAGGGCTTGTTTTTCTGTCATGATCCCTGCAAAACCTGATTCAAATGATTTGTGGAGCATTCAATGCGGAAACATGCTCCTTGTGGTTGTTCAACGTAGCTCAGTTTGGCTTGATTGGCTTCGCATAAACTGCGAGATAAGTATAATCCTAAACCAGTTCCGTTAATTTCGGTACTGAAAAATGGCTGGAATAAACGTGAAATATCCTGTTTCTGAACGCCTGAGCCAAAATCAATCACATCTATCCAGACCCCTTGCTCATGCGTACTGACCCGTAATTGAATAAAGTCTGATGCACGATTATGTCGAATCGCATTACGGATCAGATTGACTAAAACCTGACGGAGTTGCAGGGGATCAAACATGACCGAGCAGTCTTGTTGCAAGTCTAAATGAATCTGCTGCTGTATATCAGCAAAGTCTTCCTGCAGGCATTCGGTGAGGAAGAGTTTTAGTTGCAGCGTTTCTGGAAAAGTCCCTTTGTGTCGTGCCATATTGAGCGTGTCTTTAATAATGACATCGATACGATTGGCCTGTTTGGCAATCATCTGTGTGAGCATACGCTGCTGTTCAGCATCACTATCCAATAACAATTGATTGGCCTGAGTAATGGCGGCTAAAGGATTGCGTATTTCGTGTGCAATGCTGGCGGTCAGTTGTCCTAGGGCGGCGAGTTTGAGTTGTTGAACCTGCTGGTTGATTTTTTGTGCATCCTGTAGCACCAATAAACTCAGACTTTGCTGGGGTGTGATCAGTTTCTGTAACTGAATCTGGATGGTGTAGTGCGAAAATTGTGATTCAAACTGAAATTTTTCCCCATGTTTAAAATGGTCAAATTTGAGCAGTTGCCATAGATCAGGTTGGACTTCAGACAAAGGTTGTTTTTGATGGGCGAACGTGGGTAGGATCCCGAGCAGATGACACGCTGCTGGATTCACCAGCACAATATGGCAGGTTGCATCGAGCACCAGATAACCCACCTCAATTTGTTCCAGAATATAGCGGTTGATATTCTGCAGTTGATGAAATTCCTGTGACTGATGCAGATGCAGGTTTTGCAGAATCTGGAAGCGTTGTACGGCCAATTGACTCAAGCCATACACCACAAAAAACAAAAAAGCCAAAAGGGCATTGTGACCGACATTATTAAGACTAGAAAAATCCAGCACACTGCCGACAAAATGTTGATAAACCACGCTAATGACGGCAATCAGCGTGATAATCAGGGCCTTACGCTGATCCAGCAGGAGGCTAGCTGAAAAGATGGTAATCACAAAAAGCAGACTGATATGTAAACTTGGACTACCGACCGCAAAGGTCAGGATGCTCAGCATCAGAACATCACAAGCTAGAATGAGTACCAGCTGTCGTTGTGTAGAAAAAGGCAGAAATTTGAGACTGACCAGCTGGAATAAGCTAATCAGGGCATAAAAAACTGCAGTATAAAAATATAAGGTAGGTTGCTGATAATAATTCCCGAGTTGCCCTTGGGTGAACATAAAAATGAACGTCAGGCTTAGGGCAATAATCAGACGATAAATACTGTAATGGATAGCTAAACGATAAATCGTCTGAAATAGGGAAGCTGGAATCGCAAGCATCAGGTTGGTCTGGATTAAGGCTTAATTAAGCCATAGCGAATCGCCAAGTGAGTCAGTTTAACGTCACTGTCGATGCCGAGTTTTTCAAAAATCCGATAGCGGTAGGTATTAACGGTTTTTACACTGACAAACAGCTTATCGGCAATCTCTTGTGCACTGATACAATTGACGACCATCATGGCCACCTGCATTTCACGTTCAGATAAGGCATCGAAAGGGGACTGCTGGGTGTCAGACAGATAGGAGCTGGCGAGCTGCTCGGCAATATCAGCACTAAAATATTTACCACCTTGCATGACTTTTTTAATTGCCCGCACCATTTCAGAAATGGGAGCACCTTTCGTGATGTAACCTTTAGCACCTGCTTTGAGTAATAAGGACGGGTAAGGTTCTTCGGCAAGACCACTGACCGCGAGTACTTTTGTCTCCGGTGTAGACTGTAGCAGACGGCGCGTGGTTTCTACTCCACCAATACCGGGCATGTTGACATCGAGTAAAACCACGTTCGGATGATGTTGGCGAACCATAGCAATCGCTTCTTCACCCGATTCAGCTTGACCAATAACCTGGACATCAGCGTGATCTTCTAACATGCGACAAATCCCTGTACGTACCAGCTCATGGTCGTCGACAACTAAGACTGTGATCACGTTTCTCTCCTTTCTTTAAAACTCTTTTTTTTGTTACATAAAGCAAATTAAGCTTGCAATGAAACGACAAAATTAGCAATGCTATTCATATCCTCAATGCATTGTCTTGTACAAAATCGTGGCACTGGAAATGCCTGATTGCTGTGCAAATGTAAGGTATATTGTAGGTAATAAGCAACTTTCTCTTATTCTCCCCGAGTTGAGTGTCGAATGATGAAAACTTCTAAAAAGTCTTTAATGCATGTGTTGAGTATGTCTATTCTACTCAGCCTGAGTTCAACGAGCTTTGCAGAACTCGTCATGAATACGGCTCCAGGGGAAAATGGACAGGCTTCTCTCACTTGGTCAGCTGAAGAGGCCGACCAGTTTCTGAACGGTGAAGTAACCGTAGCACAAGACGTGACCCCGCCGGGTTCCACCAAGGTCACGACAACACTACGCAGCAGTACTCAGGCACCTGCAGCGACCGTGGCTAAAAAAGTCCAGATTCTGGATACTTCAAGCAATTATCGTAATCAGCCTGTTGTCAATGCCCGTTCGGCCTTGGTTCTTGATGCACAAACCGGTGAAGTGCTGTATAGCAAAAATACCAACACCGCTTTACCGATTGCATCGATTACCAAATTGATGACAGCCGTTGTGACTGCAGATGCACGTTTAAACATGTCTGAAGAAATCACCTTACAGCCTGTTGATTTCGCTGGAGCAGGTGGTAAAAACTCAAGCTCTACATTACGTGTCGGCGATAAAATGAACCGTGCCGAGGCGTTATTGTTTGCTTTGATGAAATCAGAAAATCCGGCTGCGGCTGCGTTAGCGCGGACGTATCCAGGCGGTAAGCCAGCCTTTGTGGCTGCAATGAATGCTAAAGCCCGTGCTTTAGGCATGACCTCGACCAAATATTATGAATCGACTGGGCTAGATCCACGTAATGTGGCATCCGCGCGGGATTTAGGTATTTTGGTCAGTGCGGCCTCACAGTACGGATTGATTCGCCAGTTCTCCACAACAGCGAGTTATGACTTTAACCTTGGCTATCGTGTCTTGAAATCCAATAATACCAATGCCTTGGTGCGTAATGGTGGTTGGAATATTAATCTATCCAAAACTGGTTATATCAATGAAGCTGGTCGTTGTGTAGTCATGCACACGACGGTAAATTCACGTCCAGCGATCGTCGTATTACTTGGTGCAAGCACCACGCAAGCACGTAACAGTGACGCGACTAACTTAATGACTTGGTTAGGTAATTTGCCAAAACGTATCTAGTTTCTTACTATCAGCCTGACAAAATTTATTTTTATCAGGCCATAAAAAAACCCTGCTGAAGCAGGGTTTTTTATTCTTTCATGCTGGAAAAATATTATTCCATATTTGAAAGAATTGAAGTTTTTACATCATTCATGGTGGCATCGATGGTCAACATGACTGCATCAGAGCATTGTTTGATGGCAGTATCTGGATCTTTCAGACCATTACCGGTTAAGGTGCAAACGATTACAGAACCTTCAGGAATCTTACCGTTTTTCACGTCACGGATGGCACCGCCCAAGCTTGCTGCAGAAGCCGGTTCACAGAACACACCTTCATACATCGAAAGCATACGCTGTGCTTCAAGGATTTCGCTGTCCTGAAGTTCATCAAACCAGCCGCCAGACTCTTTCATTACCGCATGCGCGTGGTTCCAGCTTTGTGGGTTACCAATACGGATTGCAGTCGCAATGGTTTCAGGATGTTCAACAGGAGCACCACGTAGGAAAGGTGCAGAACCGGCTGCTTGATAGCCGATCATTTTAGGTCGCGCTGCTTGTGCTGGTAAACCAGTGAAAGCATCGGCTTCACGATCATATTCACAACGGTTAGTCGCATATTCGCTTGGATCAACCGCTTGCTCTGAATAGCCCATCCAGTGCGCTGTAATGTTACCCGCGTTACCTACTGGCAAGCAGTGATAATCTGGTGCACGGCCCAAAGCATCAACAATTTCAAATGCCGCAGTTTTTTGACCTTGTAAACGGTAAGGATTGATCGAGTTTACGATGGTCACCGGGGCTTGATCAGCAACTTCTTTCACTAGGCGCATACCATCGTCAAAGTTGCCGCGGATTTGCATGGTGATCGCACCGTACATCATGGCTTGTGCCATTTTACCCATGGCAATCTTGCCTTCAGGAATCAAAACAAATGCTTTGATGCCCGCACGTGCTGCATACGCCGCAGCTGCTGCAGAAGTGTTACCTGTAGAAGCGCAGATAATCGCTTTTGAACCCGCTTCAACCGCTTTGGTTACCGCCATGGTCATACCACGGTCTTTAAATGAACCTGTCGGGTTTAAACCTTCATACTTCACATAGATTTCAACATCTTTGCCAATAATGCGTGGAATGTTCTCCAGTTTAATGAGCGGGGTATTCCCTTCACCTAAAGAGATAGCACGAGTCGTTGCTGAAACTGGCAAACGGTCACGATAACGATCAACAAGACCGGTATAACGATTGGCATTAGACATGATGGTGTTCCAAATGTGAGTAGAGCTGGTGAGGAGAGTTGCCCCTCAACCCGATTAACTGTCCAGCGATTCTAAACGAATTCGCACGATTTCGCCACGAGTTGCTGGCAATGCTTGGATTTTTGCCAGAGCCTCGTCCATTTTTGATTCCAAAATTGGATCGGTGAGAATCACAATTGGAATAAGATCTTTTAAGCGCGGTTGCTGCATGATTGCATCAATACTGATACCGGCACGACTTAAAATAGTGGTGATGTCGGCAAGTACACCAGTTTGGTCTTCTACATCCACACGGATGTAGTAACTGGTGGTCATATCCTCACGGTTCAGGATCGGAGTATCCGTCAAGGCTTCAAAGGCCAACTGAGGAATCGTACCTGAACCATCTTCCGTGTAAGAAATGTCACGTACGATATCCACGATATCTGCGACAACCGCTGAAGCTGTTGGGCCTGCACCTGCACCTGCACCATAATACAGTGTTGGACCGACTGCATTGGCCTGCACCAGCACGGCATTTTTAACGCCGTTGACATTCGCAATCAGCTGTTCTTCAGGAATTAAGGTCGGGTGTACGCGAAGCTCGATGCCATTTTCAGCACGGCGTGCAATGCCCAAATGTTTAATACGGAAACCGAGTTCTTCTGCATATTTTACATCTTGCGCTGTAATCTTACTGATGCCTTCGGTATAAACCTTGTCAAACTGCAATGGAATACCGAATGCGATAGAAGCCAACAAGGTAAGTTTGTGTGCAGCGTCAATCCCTTCCACGTCAAAGGTTGGATCGGCTTCGGCATAACCCAGTTCCTGAGCTTCTTTGAGCACATCGGCAAAAGCACGGCCTTTTTCACGCATTTCAGTCAGGATAAAGTTACCTGTACCGTTAATAATGCCCGCCAGCCATTCAATTTTGTTGGCAGCCAGACCTTCACGAATCACTTTAATAATAGGAATACCGCCGGCTACCGCCGCTTCATAGGCGATCTGGACTTTATGGTCATCTGCTGCTTTAAACAGTTCATTACCATGTTCAGCTAATAGCGCTTTGTTAGCGGTCACGACTTGTTTGCCATGTTTGATGGCTTCCATGATCACTTCATAGGCCGGGTGAATGCCACCCATGACTTCAACGACCACATCGACATCTGGTTGGCGTACGATGTCCATCAAATCGCCACTTTGCTTGATGCCTTCAAGATTTAAGTCTGGACGAGGGCGACGGGTACCTACATGGGTAATTTGAATTTCACGACCGGTGCGACGTTTAATTTCAGCAGCATTTTCTTGTAAAAGTTTTAGGGCTCCACCACCGACGGTGCCAAGACCAAGGATTGCCAGGCGAACTGGTTGCACGTCACACTCCATATATCACGAATTCAATTAAGTTTAAGATCATAGCTAAAAAAAGCGCCAGACTCTAGGGTGTAGATGCGTTATCTACACCCGATCCGGATTAATTGCCCAAACGCTGAATTAACTCTTGTGGCGACAGATAACCACCAAGATACTGACCTTCGACATTATAAATGGCCGGGGTGCCATTCACCCCCATTTTTTGGCCTAACCGGTACTGGGCTTTGACCGGATTCTGGCATTGTGCTGCTGGTAATTGTCCACCATGAATGGCTTGTTCAAAGGCAGCATGACGGTCTGCACTACACCAGACGCTTTCCATGGCCGGGAATAATTGCTCGCCGCGTGGCCAGGCAATGTAACGTACCTCGATACCGGCAGCATTGATTTCGGCCATATGGCTATGCAGTTTCTGGCAATAAGGGCAGCTGATATCGGTAAAGACATAGATCACATGTTTGGTTTGACCTTTGGCCGGATAAACCAGCAGATCTTCTGTTTTGAGTGCAGCCAGATGTTTTTTGTTTTCCGAGGACTGGAAGCTCTCACTGACATTATGCAGCTGTTTGTCTCCTAAACGGATGACATCACCTTGAATGATGTATTTGCCATCACTCGTTGCATATACCGCACCCATGCCTTCAAGATTCACCCAGTACAAGTTTGGTACTTCAGTACTTTTGACATCGAGTACTTTGGCATTGATATTGGCAGTTTTGAAATGTTGCTGCAGGGTCTGGAGCAGATGTTCCTGAGTCTTGCGTTCCGTCAGGGGAGAGGCTTCACCCGTCGCAGGTGCCGTAGCAGTTAAGGTATTTTGTTTTTTGTCGTCATTATTGCTATTGGAGCATGCAGCAAGCAGAATGCTGGTCGTTAGTGCACAAGCCAACGCCAAACGGGAACGGGTAAACAGCATAAAAGACCCTTTATTATGTAAAGATTAGGGAAAGGATAGCCCGCAAGCATAGCAAAAAAATATCCATGGATTGATTAAATTTATTGATCTAGCCAGGGCTTTTTCACAGTTTTCTAGGTTGTTAAGCGCGTGGATGATGCTGTGCATGCAGCTGTTGTAAACGTAGCTGTGCCACATGAGTATAAATTTGCGTGGTGGACAGGTCACTGTGCCCCAGCAGCATTTGTACCACACGTAAATCCGCACCATGGTTCAATAAATGCGTAGCAAAGGCATGGCGTAAAGTATGCGGCGAAAGTTCAGTTTCGATGCCGGCCTGTAAAGCATAACGTTTAATCGCGTACCAGAAATTTTGCCGGCTCATGATGCCGCCGTGTTGCGTCAGAAACAGATAGTCTGTTGCCGAATGGTAAAGTTGTGGGCGCGATTCTGCCAGATAACGCTCAATCCATTCACAGGCCAACTGTCCCAAAGGCACCAGCCGTTCTTTATTACCTTTACCCACAATCCGTAAATAGCCCTGTTTGAGATTAATCAGTTCCAGACGTAGATTGAGTAATTCTGTGACCCGTAAACCACAGGCATACAACACTTCCAGCATCGTACGATCACGCAGGCCGAGTGCAGTTTCAGTATTCGGTGCCTGAATCAGGGCTTCGACATCCTGTTCGGACAAGTCTTTGGGTAAGGCTCGACCAATTTTGGGTGTTTTGTGTGTGGCCACGGGATTATCAAAACGTAGTTTGTGTTCGCGCAAAAATTTATAAAAAGACCGTAACGCCGAAAGACAGCGGGCAATTGAACGTGGACTCTTGCCTTGTTTGGTCAGTTGTAGCAAGACATCAGCCACTTGATCGCTGTTCCAGTCGATGAGCGGTATGCTGCTGCATTCACTGCATTGGATCAGATCGGAAAGATAGGCGTTGCGCGTATGGGGACTGACGGTTTGTGCAACCAGATAATCGCGGAAGCCCTGCAAGAAGCTGAGGTGTGCAGGAATCTGGACGGGTGCAGGGATACGGGGCTTTTTATTTAACATGTTTTCATCTGATAGGATTTAATAAACCGATGCTTTGTATTGGTTTTTATTCACTGTAGAGCAATTCTTTTCTGCTGTCGATGTGATATAAGAAGATGAGAATTGGAATTGAACCTTATTTGGTAATTATTCTCATTTGCTAGTATACTGTAGAAAATGTTTTAGGATCGGATGCGGTGCGTTTATCAGAGTTAAAAGTTAAGCAAGCTGCCATCATCACCAAGGTCAACCGGACTTTGGATGGCAATTCGGGTCAGCCTGACCTTGTCGCAAGTCGACTCGAAACTTTGGGTTTCGTGCCGGGTACACGCGTCGAAGTGATTACCAAAGGTATTTTTGGTGGAGATCCTATTCTCATTCAGATCGGATTTACCCGTTTTGCCCTGCGCAAAGTGGAAGCCGAAAAAATTGAAATTCGCGTCGGAGAAGGAGCGCCCGCATGAGTGATGCGCTGCGTATTGCCCTTGTGGGAAACCCAAACTGCGGTAAAACCTCATTATTTAACCATCTCACCGGAACGCGCCAGAAAGTGGCCAATTATGCGGGTGTGACGGTTGAACGCAAGGTCGGTTTTTTTAATTTGCCTTCAGGACGACAAGTTCGTGTCTTGGATTTGCCCGGCACTTACAGTTTAAATGCCACCAGTCCGGATGAAGCGATTACCCGAGATGTGTGTCAGGGAAAAATTGCTGATGAGCAGCAACAGGATGCATTCTTGTGTGTCGTCGATGCGACCAACCTGAAGCTGCATTTGGGTCTGGTTCTGGAAGTTATTGATCTCGGGCGCCCGATTCTGCTGGTGCTGAATATGATGGATGAAGCACGCCGTCGCGGGATGCAGATCGATGTGCAGAAATTGTCACAACGTCTTGGTGTGCCGGTGATTGAAACCGTCGCAGTGCGTAACGCGGGCATTGAAAACCTGATGGCTGCACTCGATCAGGCACAATATAGTGTCGCGGATACTGAGCTCAGCGATTTAAGCAGCAGTGCCCATCATAAAATTGATGCCATCTTAAAAGATGTCGTGAACTTTGTGGATCATGAAGATAAACGCTCTGATTTCCTAGATAAAATCTTTTTACATCCAGTCCTGGGACTGCTCAGTCTGGCCTTGATGATGTTTGTGATCTTCCAGGCAGTCTTTGCCTGGGCAGCTCCGTTTATGGATGGTATCGAGGCACTGTTTGGCTGGCTCGGTGAAACCGTAAGTGGATATATCCAGCAGCCGTTGCTGAACAGTCTGGTGGTGGATGGGATTATTGCCGGGGCTGGCGGTGTGGTGGTGTTCCTGCCGCAGATTCTGATCCTGTTTTTCTTTATTTTAGTGCTGGAAGAATCCGGCTATTTGCCACGTGCCGCTTTCTTACTTGATAAGTTGATGTTTAAAGCCGGTTTGAGCGGTCGAGCTTTTATTCCACTGCTTTCCAGCTTTGCTTGTGCTGTGCCGGGTATTATGGCAACCCGTAGCATTAATGATCCGCGTGACCGTCTGACCACCATTATGGTGGCGCCGTTGATGACCTGTTCAGCACGTCTGCCGGTGTATGCCTTGCTGATTGCAGCTTTCATTCCCGAGAAAATGATCTGGGGTGTGTTGAACTTGCAAGGTTTGGTGCTGTTTGGCTTATACATGGCAGGGATCATCAGTGCATTGTGTGTATCCACCGTGATCAAAATTTTCCAGAAAGATAAATCACAACATGCCTTGCTGATGGAATTGCCGAGCTATCGTTTCCCAGACATCAAAAGTGTTTGGATCGGTTTGCTGGATCGTGCCAAGATTTTCTTGAAACGGGTCGGTGGTATCATTTTCGCCTTGTCGATTCTGCTCTGGTTTCTATGTACTTTCCCACAACCACCGGAAAATGCACTAGCACCCGCGATTGATTATAGCTTTGCCGGGATGTTGGGGCATCTGATGCAGCCGCTCTTTGCGCCGGTAGGTTTTAACTGGCAAATCTGTATTGCCTTGATTCCCGCGATGGCGGCACGCGAAGTGGTGGTTGCTGCGCTCGGAACCGTATATGCCTTGTCTGCAACCGATGAAGATGCGGTAGCCCAAGGCTTGGCCCAATTGATCAGTGCTGATGGTACAGGATGGTCGTTGGCAACAGGTCTATCCTTGCTGGTCTGGTTTATTTATGCACCACATTGTTTGGCAACTTTGGCAACTGTTCGTCGTGAAACCGGCTCATGGCGAACCATGAGTATCATGACGGCTTATCTATTTGGTTTGGCGTATTTGATGTCATTCCTGACCTATCAGATTGCGTCTTATTATCTCGGTTAACACCCGAAGGAGGTCGAGATGGTTGAGTGGATCATCATTACGGCGCTGGTGAGCTGGAGTGCACTCGTCGTATTTAAAAAGGTCTTTCCGAAAACGGCCTATGCAGTTTTCTCGCGTGCCGCGCGAGGGTGTGATCAACGCGGCTGGCCGCGTTTGGCAAAATGGTTGCAACCGGCCATGTCGGCTGGTTGTGCGGGTGGCTGTGGTTGCAGTACCAGTGATACACCCTCCACAAAAAAAGTGGAAGTACAGTCGGTAAAATGGCGCTAATCTCCATCTCACCGGTTTTATGACTTAAGCCGCCCTTAATGGGCGGCTTTTTACGCGCTGACACAAAAAAAGTGCATAGAAAATTAAAACAGAAAAAGCATTCAAAACCTCAAAGTGCTACCATTTTGCCAGTTTAAAAATACCTCATCATGCGGAGCGAAAATGTTAATACAACGTGGTGGACTCAAAGTCGTCGCAGGCCTAGGAATTTCCGGTGTATCGGCAGTTAATTTTCTACATCAACAAGGCTACCAGGTTGCAGTAACAGACTCACGCACAACGCCTCCGGGACATGATCAGATTCCTCCTGAGGTGCAAACCAGTTTTGGTCAACTCGATCGCGATTTATTGCTCAAAGCTGAAGAAATCATTTTAAGTCCTGGCCTGGCACCGCAACTGCCAGAAATCCAGGAAGCTATCGCGCAAGGCATTCCAGTGATTGGTGATATCCAGCTACTGCGTCGTGCGACAGATGCTCCCATCGTGGCGATTACCGGTTCTAATGCGAAAAGCACCGTGACGACCCTGATCGGTTTGATGGCCAAAGATGCAGGCAAAAAAGTGGCGGTTGGCGGTAATTTGGGACGCCCTGCGCTAGATTTGCTGAAAGATGAGCCGGAGCTGCTAGTTCTGGAGCTTTCCAGCTTTCAATTGGAAACCACTTCTAATTTAAATGCTGAAGTTGCGGTCGTGCTGAATATGAGCGAGGACCATCTTGATCGCCATGGCAATATGCTCGGTTATCATCAGGCTAAACACCGTATTTTCCAAGGAGTGAAAAAGGTGGTCTTTAACCGTGATGATGCGTTGTCACGTCCTTTGGTACCTGATGCGATTTCCATGCAGAGTTTTGGTTTGAGTGCACCGGATCTGAACCAGTACGGTATTTTGCGAGACTTGGATGGCACAATCTGGCTGGCGCGTGGCCGTGAACGTCTGATCAAGAGTTCGGAACTGTATATTCAAGGTACACACAATGTGGCCAATGCCTTGGCTTGTCTGGCTTTGGGTGAAGCGATTGGCTTGCCATTAGAATCAATGCTTAACACGCTAAAACAGTTTAAAGGCCTTGAGCACCGTTGTGAATTTGTGAAAGAAGTCAACGGCGTGCGTTATTATAACGATTCCAAAGGTACTAATATTGGAGCAACACTGGCCGCGATTGATGGTCTAGGAATGGCGATTCAGGCCCAACACGGTAAAGTGGTGATTATTTTAGGTGGACAGGGTAAAGGGCAGGACTTTAGCGCTTTACGTCAGGCCTTGCAGCAGTATGTTAAAGTGGCCGTGTTAATGGGTGAAGATGCAGCGCAGATCGCTCAAGCGATTGAGGGTACAACAGAGATCCTGCATGCGGACAGCCTGCAGCAGGCTGTGGCATTGTGTCAGGAAAATGCGCAAGCACAGGATGTGGTATTACTGTCTCCAGCCTGTGCGAGTTTTGATATGTTCAAGGGCTATGAAGACCGTGGTCACCAGTTTGTGGCTTGCGTGAACGCCCTGCGCTAAAAACAACAATAAGGAAGAATTATGGCTGGGTTTGCTCAGACAACCATTGAAAAGATGCAGCAGGTTTATACGCGGTGGGCACCGCGGATCCCTGCGGAAGTCACGCCTCGTAATGTGCTGATTTTTTGTGTCCTAGCCTTATTGTGCTTAGGCTCAATCATGGTGGCTTCGGCATCTATGCCCTATGCTGAACGTATGCATGAAAATCCCTTCCACTATGTGGTGCGTCATGGAATCTCGATTGCCGTGGCCGCGGTGGCTGCCTTTTTGACTTATAAGATTTCGCTAAATCAATGGTTTAAAAATGCCTTTCCATTGTGGCTGATTACCATTCTGTTGCTTTTTCTGGTACTGATTGCCGGTTCCGAGGTCAATGGTTCGACACGCTGGATCAGGATTGCAGGGTTTACCCTGCAGCCGACTGAGGTGGCTAAGGTGGCCATGGCAATTTTTACGGCAGATTATGTGGTGCGCCGTGCTGAAGAAGTCCGTAATAATATCAAAGGGTTGGCGCGCCTTGCTGCAGTCATGATCCTGACGGTGGGGCTGATCATTGCCGAACCCGACCTCGGTGCGACAGTGGTGATTGCGTTGATGATGTTGGGAATCTTTTTTCTCGCGGGGGCACCGATCATTCAGTTTGGCATCGCCTTTGGTGCGATTGTCATGGCCTTTGTCTTCTTGATTATCTTTGAGCCCTATCGATTTGAACGGTTAATGTCATTTTCCAATCCATGGGCCGATCCTTTAGGGACGGGCTATCAGCTATCCAATGCACTCATGGCCTTTGGCCGTGGCGAATGGTATGGCGTGGGTTTGGGACACAGTATCCAGAAAATGTCCTATTTGCCCGAGGCACATACGGACTTCATGCTTGCAGTACTCGGGGAAGAATTCGGCTTTTTGGGAATTACTACTGTCCTGATCCTGTCGTTTGGCATGTTGCTGAGCTGCATTAAAATTGGCCATCGTGCTTTGCAAAACCAGTACTTACGTGCCGGTTATCTAGCCTATGGGATTTCAATTATTTTCCTGCTGCAGATCATGGTAAATGCCGGCATGAACATGGGCTTGATGCCAACGAAAGGTTTGACTCTGCCATTTATCAGTTATGGGGGAACCTCATTGATGATGTGTGCGGTCATGGTCAGCCTGATTCTGAAAATTGATGCTTCGACACAATTAGCCAATCCAAATAAAGAAGAATCCAGCTTTTAAACCGGTTGTCCCGTATGCAGAGGACTGCTGCGGGACGGGTTGTTTGATTGCTTGTACGTTTGTAACTGCAAAACTCATTTTGACGCTATCCCTGGCTATTCCCTTAGCTCATTTTACGGATCGTCATTTAGAGATAATGACCCGGTAAAAGTGTGCCTTTAGGAATCTTGTGTATATCCCATTGCGTAACGGCCTGAACCAGCATACGTGCAGGTGTATCCAGATCCACTGGGGCTTGACCCAATACCTGTAAGGCCTGTTGTAACAACAAGGACGCTTGGCTCAGATCAAGCGCCTGTGCCAGATTTTGTTTGGAAAGTTTCTGGCCCTGATCATTCATGGCCAAGGGGAGGTGCATATAGTTTAAAGTGGGATAGCCGAGCAGTTGGCTGAGCCAGATCTGTCGTGCGGTGTTGTCGAGCAAATCAGCACCCCGAACGACATGAGTAATACCTTGCAAGTAGTCATCGACCACCACAGCAAGTTGATAACTGATAATGCCATCACGGCGACGGAGTACAAAATCTCCCAGTTCATGCTGTAAATTGCTGCAGTGCAGGCCTTGTAGACGGTCTTCAAAGCAGATGTCCTGATTCGTGACTTTGACCCGAATCGCCTGATCCTGAAAATCCAGACCCAGATCACGACAGGTTCCGGGATAGATCGCATTCGAACCGAGCATCTTGCGGGTACATTGACAGGCATACACCAGATGCTGTTGTCTCAGCTGTTCAATGACCGAGTGATAAATGTCTAAGCGATCTTTTTGAAATAGAATTTCGCCATCAGGTTCGAACTGGAAAGCCTCGATTGCGGCCAGAATATGCTGTTCACTGCCGGGATAGATGCGAGGAATATCAGTATCTTCAATGCGCAGCAGCCATTGACCTTGGTGGGCTTTGGCATCGCAATAGCTGGCGACCGCTGTAATGAGTGAACCAAAATGCAAAGGACCGGTTGGCGATGGCGCAAACCGGCCTGAGTAGCGCATCAGCGACACATCATTCTGCTGCTGCACAGGAGCAAAGCTGTCTGGCTTTGCCGGGAAAGATTTAACAGTCACTGTTAACCGTTATTTTGTTTCTCTTTGATTTCCGCTAAGGTCTTGCAGTCGATACACAAGGTTGCGGTTGGACGCGCTTCGAGACGACGCAGACCGATCTCGATCCCGCAAGTTTCACAAAAACCGTAGTCATCATTTTTGATGGCTTCAAGCGATTGCTCAATTTTGCGGATCAATTTACGTTCACGGTCACGCGTCCGTAGTTCAATTGCAAATTCTTCTTCTTGCGTTGCACGGTCATTCACATCTGGCAGAGCGGTATTTTCATCCTGCATGGTGTTGAGTGTACGATCAACTTCCGACATCAGCTCTGCTTTCCAAGCCTCTAGAATCTGGCTGAAATGCGCAAGCTGACCTTCTGACATATATTCTTCATTCTTTTTCGGCTGATAAGGTGCGATACCGAATAAGCTTGCTGTAGAACCACCTTCAGAAGCCTTTGGCTTGGTTTTACGTACGCGTTTAGCGGCCTTGTCAGCATCAGCGATTTCTGTTTGTTCGTCCAAGACTTGATTTTGGTTGTCATTCGCCATATAGGGCATTCCTCATCATATGCATATATAGATACGCAAAAAATATGGTGATATGCAAGTGTTTTTATCCAATTCCGTCAGGGTAATTTGTCCTTCGGGGGCGCCATCATATAGGCTTTTTTGCACATATGATAGTCTTTTAAGGTTTGGATTTGACTCTTGGCTCGTCCTTTTTTAGATGCCCTAAATTAATGGAAAAAAACCGGCTTGAAAAGTTAATAGCCGGAAATTTTTGCGTTTGTTGCGGTTCGCTGGTATTTCACACGGTAGACTTGGCTGTCGAATTGACCATCCTGATGCAAATAGAGTACCCGGTAGCCTGGTTCACACTCATCGAGCGCAAAATCCTGGCTGAAAGGTTTGAATTGTACGCAGGTTGATGGAGTCGATAAAAACTGGATGCCTTCCCATTCGGTAAATGCATCCTGATGTACATGACCATTTAACACAGCTTTCACGTTGCTGTGTCGAGCCAATACATCTGTCAGGTCTTCACTGTTCTTCAGCTTATGCTGATCAATCCAGTGCGACTGCATGGCAAAAGGGTGATGATGACAGGCCACAATCACATGTTTGTCCGCATACTGTTCGAGCAAATCATGTAGGCATTGCAGGTCGGCTGCCTTGATATGGCCATCAATTCTACCTTTGACTGCACTGTTTAATAAAATTAAACACCAGTTTCCAGACTCAATCGCTGTGGGTTGTGATTCTCCCGATGGGAAGGGGAAAAGGCTTAATTCATCATGATTCCCAGGAATTTGGAAAAAAGGTATACCGAGCTGTTGCATATAGGCTTGATAGCGTGCATAGGTTTCAACCACAGGGACTTGCGCTACATCTCCCGTATGAATAATCGCGTCAATCTGAGGATGATGTTTCAGGATGTGTTGCATCACGGTATGAAAACTCTGTTCTGGATTCATCCGGACAAATTCGAGATCCGCCCGATCCATCAGATGTGTATCGGAAATCTGAATGATCACATAGGGTTGCTGCGGGGGTTGTGAAATAGATAAAGACATACCTGACCTCGGACACCCTTATTTTTTAATTGTATTGATCTGTTGCTGTAACCACTGCAACGCCATAATCACGGGTGAATTACGTAAACGGCCTTGGCTGAACAAAGCGGCAATGTCGCTATATTCAAACAGGTGGAGCTTGATATCTTCACCTTCATCGCTCATGCCAAAGATTCCGCCTGCTGCAGTTAAATCGGCTTTCGCTGCATACAGATGAAAAAGCTCTGAGCAGGCACCGGCAGAGGGGTAAAAGCTGAACAGGTGTTGTAGATCAAAGATCTGACAGCCCGCTTCTTCAAGACTTTCACGACAGATACAGCTTTCTGGTGACTCATCGCCATCAAGGACGCCGGCGATGACTTCAAGCTGCCAAGGGGAGCGCTGATCATCGAGTGCACCAACACGGAACTGTTCAATCAATGCAAATTTTTGTTGTTGATCATCATAAATCAAAACGCCCGCTGCTTCTGGACGGTGAATGAGTTCACGAGTTAGGACAGGAGTATATTGCGCATCGGCAAACTGACGGTGGCGTAGATGAACCTTCTCGACCTGAATAAAGCCCCGAAAGAGTGACTCACGTGAAGTGATTTCGACATCTTGGTAACTAAAACTGGCTTGATCGAGAATATTCATAAGTCAATTAGGATGAAATCTGCTGATTTCATCCTAACTGAGATTATGCTGAACACAAATGTTTTTTTTGAACTTTTAAACTTTGTGGTACAGTTTTTGACCATGTTCCTGGTAAGCATTTTTCATAGCTTCCAGACCTGCTTCCACTTCATCATCTGATTGTTTTTCAACCTTGGCATTCTGTTGATTTTGTGCGTAATCACGCACATTTTGTGTGATTTTCATCGAACAGAACTTAGGGCCACACATCGAACAGAAGTGTGCAGATTTATGCGCTTCTTTTGGCATGGTTTCATCGTGCATGCTACGTGCCGTATCTGGATCCAGACTCAGGTTGAACTGATCTTCCCAACGGAATTCAAAACGTGCTTTCGACAGGGCATTATCACGTGCTTGTGCACCCGGATGACCCTTGGCCAAGTCTGCAGCATGGGCGGCAATCTTGTAGGTAATAATCCCGTCTTTCACATCTTTCTTGTTTGGCAGACCCAAATGTTCTTTTGGTGTCACATAGCACAGCATTGCTGTACCGTACCAGCCAATCATCGCCGCACCAATCGCCGAGGTGATATGGTCATAACCCGGTGCAATGTCGGTCGTCAATGGGCCAAGCGTATAGAACGGTGCTTCTTTACAGACTTCTAACTGGAGATCCATGTTCTCTTTCACCATGTGCATTGGGACATGGCCAGGACCTTCAATCATTACCTGAACATCATGTTCCCAGGCACGATGGGTCAATTCACCGAGCGTTTTCAACTCAGAGAATTGAGCTTCGTCATTGGCATCTTGGATACAGCCTGGACGCAAGCCATCACCTAGACTGAACGAAACGTCATAGGCTTTCATGATTTCACAGATTTCATCAAAATGCGTGTACAGGAAGTTTTCCTGATGATGTGCTAGGCACCACTGTGCCATGATTGAACCACCACGCGAGACAATACCGGTGAGACGGTTTGCCGTCATAGGGACGTAACGTAACAGTACCCCGGCATGAATGGTGAAGTAGTCCACCCCCTGTTCTGCCTGTTCAATCAGGGTATCTTTAAAGATTTCCCAAGTGAGGTCTTCAGCCACGCCGTTGACTTTTTCCAGTGCCTGATAGATGGGCACGGTACCGATTGGCACTGGCGAGTTACGGATAATCCATTCACGGGTTTCATGGATGTTCCTGCCGGTTGATAAGTCCATGATGGTGTCTGCACCCCAGCGGGTGGCCCAGGTCATTTTCGCCACTTCTTCATCAATTGAAGAGCCCAATGCGGAGTTCCCGATATTGGCATTAATTTTCACCAAGAAATTACGACCAATGATCATTGGCTCGACTTCAGGGTGGTTAATGTTAGCTGGAATAATCGCACGACCGGCAGCAATTTCCTGACGGACAAATTCTGGTGTAATTTCACGCAGATTTTGTGCACCAAAATTTTGGCCTGGATGCTGACGCATATCCACACCTTCACGCTGGCGCTGGTTTTCACGGATGGCGATATATTCCATCTCTGGGGTGATAATGCCTTGTTTAGCATAGTGCATCTGGGTCACGTTCTTGCCAGCCTGGGCACGACGCGGGTTCTGGATATGCGCAAAACGTATTTCCGCAGTACGGATATCTTTCAGGCGTTCCTGACCAAATGCAGAAGTGAGGGTTGGTAATAATTCGGTATCACCACGTTCCTCAATCCACGGCGTGCGTACTGCAGGTAGACCTTTTTTTAAGTCGATTTGCACATTCGGATCGGTATAAACACCCGAAGTGTCATACACCATGATTGGCGGGTTTTTCTCGCCGCCTAAACCTGTTGGGGTGTCAGTGAGTGAGATTTCACGCATTGGGACCTGGATATCTGGGCGTGAGCCTTCGATATAGACTTTGCGTGATGCGGGTAAAATACGGGTCAGATCTTTGGCATCTTGCTCATGTTGGGCAAGAGCTTGTTCTTCTGGGGATAGATTCGTTAATTGGTTCATGGCTATGATCCTTGGGGATAGTCATCAACGAATCAAGCTCGACCAAAAACGAAGGCAGGGGGTAAAGGCATTCAAGAGCAACTTTACACTGAAGCAGTGAGTTTTTAGATGGCTTGATTCCTACGCAGGTGTTAACCTGATCAGGTTCAACGGTACTTGCATTCAAAATCAAAGACTTATTGCAATCTCAGCGAGTTTTTACTCGCGCTCCGTCAAGCATGGCTAAATCTTAGCATGGATTTTCAGAATAAAAAGCGCTGCTTGTGGCGGTGGGTCAAATCTCTGTCCGCTTTCTATTCGTCAGTAGTAGGGTGAAGGGAGGGATAAAAGTTGTATTTTGATGCATTGCAACAGATGAGCAACGCAATGGCACAAAAGCGAGAATGATGGAAAGGAAATACCATGCTACGCTTGATCTTTTTCATTCGATTGTCATAAATTTTTCATAATTGTTGTGATTTAATAGACAGCAAACTTATATTCGTCCGTCGCTGTGTTGGAGTGCTAACCTTGAGTCCAAATAATCCTGTATTAAGCCATCATATTTCTTCCCAATTTAATGAAGATATGCAGGGTGTAAGTACCAAGTTTATGAGCATGGGAGGCTTGGTCGAACAACAGGTAGCAAATGCTATTCGTGCGCTCTTGGATACCGATGCTAACTTGGCGATTGATGTACAGTTTCAAGATAATGTCGTGAATCAGCATGAACGCGATATTGATGAAGCCCTCACCTTAATTCTAGCGCGTCGTCATCCAGCTGCGATTGATTTGCGTATGGTGATTGCGATGAGCAAGGCCAATACCGATTTGGAGCGTATTGGTGATGAGGCTGCGAAAATTGCCCGTATTGCACAGAACCTCTGTGAAGAAGGGGGGTCACCACGCGGTTATATGGAAACCCGTCATATCGGCAATCAAGTTCGTGTCATGATCCATGATGCCCTAGATGCTTTTGCACGTTTAGATGCAGAGCAAGCTTTACGTGTGGTGCTGGCAGATGCTGATATCGACCGTGAATATCAGTCAGCAACGCGTACCTTAATGACCTATATGATGGAAGATCCACGCCACATCTCACGTGTATTGAACGTGATGTGGGTATTACGTTCACTTGAACGTATTGGGGATCATGCACGTAATATCTGTGAACAAGTCATTTATATGGTGAAAGGCCTGGATGTACGTCATACCAGCTTGGCTGAAATTGAGCAGAAAGTACAAGGAACCCCAACTCCACCTGCACAGTAACATGCGGAATGGTTTGAGCCATACCTGAAGAAAAAAGCCCTGGTATAAACCAGGGCTTTTTTCATTCTGCGACAAAGATAGCTTATTCTATTTGCTTCACAGCAATTCTTTATTTTATTGTTTTTATTTGATATTTTTTGCTTCTTGTCGCTGTATGGCCTTAGAATAGAATACTCGACTAAAGTCGTATATAGGCTAAAAACTGATCCTTGTGTCAGTGATAACGTACAAAAATCATGCATCTGTTTATCAATGTCGCTATTCGGAAATAATAAGTCAGGTCAAGAGGGATCGGTTTGATGCAGCGTAGCGCGGCAGTGCGATTCATCATTAATGATCAGCAATAAAAAAACCTCGCAGGGTGCGAGGTTTTTTTCTTAACTAGAATTAAGCTTCCGGCTTCCAGCCCTCGGCTTTTTCTACCGTTTCATCATTGCTGAGGAATTTTTCACGCTGTTCTTCCAGGAATTTTTTTGCTTCTGGTTCGAATACGTTTAAACGCTTTTCATTGATTAGCGTGGTTTGATGTTTTAACCACTCCTGCCAGGCCTGTTTAGAAACCGTATTCAAGATTTCCTCACCTTTGGCACCTGGAAATGGTGCAAAGTCCAAACCTTCCATTTTCTGCTGATATTTACGGCAAAATACTTGTCGAGACATCTCAGATCCTTAAGCGTAAAGTTGTTCTAGGCGTGCATGGGCACGGGCAATCGCAGCTTCAACCTGTGCAGGTGCTGTTCCACCAATATGGTTGCGGGCATTCACAGAGGCTTCTAAAGTCAGTGCTTTCTCAAAAACATCGGCTTGGATCAGGTCGGAGAACTGCTGTAATTGTTCAAGTGTCAGCTCGGAAAGATCTTTACCTTCCTGTACCCCTAAAGCCACCGCTTTACCGACAATTTCATGTGCATCACGGAAAGCCACGCCATTTTTTACCAGATAATCTGCCAAATCTGTTGCGGTTGAGAAGCCACGTAACGCCGCTTCGCGCATAATTTCGATATTCGGCACAAGGGCTGGAATCATGTCAGCAAAGGCCATCAATGATCCGCGTACGGTATCAATTGCATCAAATAGTGGCTCTTTATCTTCTTGATTGTCTTTGTTATAAGCTAATGGCTGACCTTTCATTAGGGTGAGCAGACTGATCAGGTCACCAAACACACGGCCTGATTTTCCACGGATCAGTTCAGGAACATCCGGGTTTTTCTTCTGCGGCATAATTGATGAACCGGTGCAGAAGCGATCTGGAATATTCACGAACTTGAATTGTGCAGAAGTCCAAAGAATGAGTTCTTCAGACATGCGAGATAAATGCATCATGATGAGAGAAGCCGCTGCATTAAATTCAATGGCGAAATCACGATCTGAGACCGCATCCAGCGAGTTTTCAGCAACTGCTTCAAAACCGAGTAATTCAGCGGTATAGGCACGGTCGATTGGATACGTTGTACCCGCAAGCGCAGCAGAACCGAGTGGCATACGGTTGACACGTTTACGGCAATCAAGCAGGCGCTCGGAGTCACGGACCAGCATCTCAAACCAAGCCAATAAGTGATGGCCAAAGGTCACAGGTTGCGCCGTTTGTAGATGGGTAAAGCCCGGCATAATGGTGTGGGTATTTTGGGCAGCGAGTTGCAGAATACCTTTTTGTAATTTTTTCAATAATTCTAAAATAGCATCGATTTCGTCACGCACATACAGGCGGATATCGGTGGCCACTTGGTCATTACGGCTGCGGCCTGTATGCAGCTTTTTACCGCTGATGCCGATGCGTTGCGTTAGACGTGATTCGATGTTCATGTGCACATCTTCGAGGTCAATGCGCCATTCAAACTGACCTGCCTCAATTTCGGCCTTGATGGTGTTTAAACCATTGATGATATCGTCATGTTCTTGTGTCGTCAGTACGCCAACTTTGGCCAACATGGTGGCATGTGCGATTGAACCGGCAATATCTTGTTTATAAAAGCGTTGGTCAAATTGCACAGATGCGGTAAATTCGGCAACAAAAGCATCAGTGGCTTCGGTAAAACGACCACCCCACATACCTGAAGTTTGGTTTTGGGCAGACGTTGTAGAGGAATTAGAAGATGTGGTCATGTCAGCTCAGTAAAATAAAAAAGAGTATAGCAAATTCGTTACCGGATGCCGAAACATATCGCAATACGCCTGATGCCCGGCAAACTCATGCACAATCCTCCTATTTTTTTACGAAAACCAGCCGATGGCAACATTTATTTGAGTTGTTTATTGCAGGCAATATTCTGGCTCTGGTCTTGGCGCTTGCTGAAGCACAATCCTGGTCTCATTTGAATGGGATACGTCTGTTTCAATACATGGCGTATATCAGCTGGGTGTTGCTGTCTTTTGCCGCGATTACCGATGCTTTCAGTGGGGTTTTTCGCCGTTGGACCTATTCTGCAGTGCTGGTCGCTGGTTTTACTATTCTGCAGGTTGTCGTGGTGTTGACGACCATGAGTTTGAATGGACTATTGGCTTTTGGACGCAGTTTTTCCTGGACATCATTATCTGCTGCGGACTGGCTGGATGGTGTGGTCTTGCATCTGAGTTATGGCCTGTTACTCGGTGCTTTCTGTTTGCGTTATTTGTATCTACAGGAACAGTGGTTGCGCCAACAGCAAAGTGAGTTGCAAGCCCGTATTCAGGCAATGCAGGCCCGGATTCATCCGCATTTTTTATTTAATAGTCTGAACAGTGTGGTGAGTTTGATTGCGATTGATCCAGATAAAGCCGAAGCCATGTTAATTAATTTGTCACGTCTGTTTCGTGCCAGTTTTCAGGAACTGAAGCTGGTGAGTCTGGCTGAGGAAATTCGCTTATGCCAGCATTATTTGGAAATCGAACAAATCCGCTTGGGAGATCGTCTTAGTGTGAACTGGAAAATACCCGAACCGCAGGATTTACAGCGTATACAGATTCCATTGTTGACCTTACAGCCTTTACTGGAAAATAGTATTTTGCATGGTGTTGAAAAAACGATCAATTCGAGTAATATCAGTGTATTGATTGAAATTGTTGAAAATAAAGTCAATATTGTCGTTACCAACCCCTATAGCACAGAGAAAACCAAGCGCCATCAGGGGCATGGGATTGCACTCGACAATATCCGACAACGATTAAAAGCCTATTATGGTGATTCCGTACAATTTCAAACTTATGCGGGGCAGGCATTATTTACCACTGTCCTGCAATATCAATATCAATAATAAAATTAAAGTTTGCTTTATAAGAAATAAAGCAAAGTGAATTGGGGGTAAGGAGAGAACATGGATATCCTGATCTGTGATGATGAAGCACTCGCAGTGGAACGCTTATCTCGTTTGGTGACCAATTTAGGGCATCAGGTCGTGGCCACCGCACAACATGGCCAGCAAGCACTCGAACTGGTCAAGCAATGTGAGCCGGATGTGGTGTTATTGGACATTCAAATGCCAGAGATGGATGGTCTGAGTTGTGCTCAACAATTGAGTCAATTGGAGCCGATGCCAGCGATTGTGTTCTGTACTGCCTATGATGATTATGCACTTGAAGCATTCAAATCGCAGGCGGATGGTTATTTGTTAAAACCGATTGCAGCCAGTGAGTTGCAACAGGTGCTGGATAATCTGACCAAGCTCAATCAGGCACAGGTAAGCCATTTGAGCCAGCAAGCGACAGATATATCCTGTTCTAAAGCTCAACGCCATCAGATTTCAGCCAAAACGTATCGTGGTGTGGAGCTGATTCCCGTTGAAAACGTTTATTATTTTCTGGCAGATCAGAAATATGTTACGGTACGGCATAAACATGGCAGTGTCCTGATTGACGAAACCTTAAAAGAATTAGAACAGGAATTTGAAGAGCGTTTTATTCGGATTCATCGCAATGCGCTGGTTGCTGTGGATTATCTGGATGGTCTGGAACTAGTGGGTAGCGGCCAATATCAGGTTCGTTGTCGTGAGCTGGCTGAACGTCTTGCAGTCAGCCGTCGCCATCTCCCAGGATTGCGTGAGCGTATTCATAAGCTTTAATCATGTGACTACCTTTAGATGAACCCGCATAATTTACTTGCATTTTTGAGTCAGCAGGTTAATTTTAGAGTCTGTTTATTTCACCTGTCTCAGATTTATGAAAACCTTGAAGATCGCAACCCGGCAGAGTCCATTGGCTTTATGGCAAGCTGAACATATCCGTGCCCGTTTAATGGACCTGTATCCTGATCTGACAGTTGAGCTGGTGACTTTTGTCACGCAAGGGGACAAAATTCTGGATACCCCTTTGGCAAAAATTGGCGGTAAGGGGCTATTCGTAAAAGAATTAGAAGCAGCTTTGCTCGATGGTCGTGCTGATCTGGCCGTGCACTCCATGAAAGATGTGCCGATGGCATTACCTGAAGGGTTAATTTTGGGAGGGATCTGTGAGCGTGAAGATCCGCTCGATGCTTTTGTTTCCAATCATTACTCCCATTTTGATGAATTACCTGCGGGTGCCAAAGTTGGTACATCGAGTTTGCGCCGTAAATGCCAGATTCTGAAGCAACGCCCGGATTTAACGATTATTGATTTGCGTGGCAATGTCGGCACACGCTTGTCGAAGCTGGATGCAGGTGATTATGACGCTATTATTTTAGCCAGTGCGGGATTGAAACGTTTAGGCTTGGCCCAGCGTATCCGTCATACCTTGGCTGCTGAAATTAGCTTGCCAGCTGTTGGACAGGGTGCCTTAGGACTGGAATGTCGTGCAAATGATGTGGCTGTTCTTGATCTGATTGCACCACTGCTACACAGCGAAACCTCTGCCTGTGTGCGTGCCGAGCGTGCCATGAATGCCTATTTGGAAGGAGGGTGTCAGGTACCGATTGCGGGTTATGCTACATTGTCTGAAGGACAATTGTCTCTCGAAGGTCGAGTGGGAAGTGCTGATGGCCAAACACTCTTGGTCGCACAAGTCACAGGTCCTACAGCAGAGGCTGAACAGTTGGGGCAGCAACTGGCGAAGAACTTGCTGGATCAAGGAGCTGGGGAATTGTTGCAGGCGCTATACCAATCTTAAGCATGTGGTTTATTAATACGCGTCCACAAGATCGTGCGGATAACTTAACTTCTGCGTTGACTGCAGAGGGTATTCGGGTCAAAAGTCTGCCGCTCCTAGAGTTGAGTGCTTGTGCGTGGACACCTGCCTTGGCCACACTTTATGCTGAGCTGCCGCAAGCGGATATGGTGGTGGTAGTTAGTCCTACTGCGGTACGAATCGGAATGCAGTACTTGCAACAGGCCGGAATCAGTCTACAGCAACTCGCATCTGTACAATGGATTGCTGTGGGGAAAGCTACGGCGCAGGTTCTCGCTGAATACGGAATTTCCAGCCATGTGCCCGAGGTTGAAACTTCAGAGGGCATGTTGAGTCTTCCCTTGTTTCAGCAGGCATCAGTCAATACCATCGCGTTCTGGCGTGGAGAAGGTGGACGGCAGTTTATGATGCAGCATTTGCAGCAGCAAGGTGTGCGTATTCTGAATTTTGTGTTGTATCAGCGTGTTTGTCCGAAAGAAGCGCTCACTACCTGGCAGGAGTGGTTGCCTATCCTGCATCAGCAGCCGGCACCGGTCTGGATATTGGTGACGAGTGAAGCGAGCTGGCTAAACTGGCTGTCTTTGATTGATCGTGATGAATTGCCATGGTCTAATTTTCACTTTTTAGTCTTGGGGCCGCGTTTATCTGATTTACTGCAACAGGCAGATGTCCCGCAGCCTTTACATGTATTGCAATTAGCCAATTTACAACCGGAAACCATTTTACAGCAGATTAAAGTGTGGCAAGAGGAAGCATGAAGAAAGTTGTTGGCGTGTTGATTATCCTGAGCTTGGTCTGGTTGGGCAAAGTATCTTACGATGTGTTTCAGATCCACGGAGAGTGGGTTCAACTACAAGATAAACTCGTAAAACTTGAGCAAAACAATGCTGCCTTGAATGATGAAGTAGTGGCCTTGCAGCGACAAGTACCATCTACAGTGACGTCCGTACCTTCTTCAACCACTTCCTCACAGCAAAATCCATCAGCGGCTCAGCTCGTTACACTTCAGGGTGTGGAACCCGTACGTGTGATTCAACAGCACAGTGAACTGATCCAGTTTGCCTTGCAACAACAACAGTATATTTATGCGATTGAGCAATTGAACCGCCTAGATCGCGAGCTGGAAACGTATGATTTATCTCCCGCACTCAAACAAAGCTTGCATCAAGTTTTAGCGAAAGATCGCATGACGATACAGCAATATGTTGTTGCACGTAACGCCCAGCAAAATACACTGGATGCTTTGTTAGGGCAGATAGACCGTTTGTTGACGCAAACTTTGCAAAATTCTGTGCTTAACCCAGGTCAACTGGAGCCACAGCATTTTTGGCAGAAATGGCTACAAGTTGAACGTGTAAAACAGCCAAATGTTGAGCTAGCTAATCGTTCACTGATTTTAAAAGAAGCTCAACTGCGTTTGTTATTGGCTCGACAGGCTTTATTAAAAGGACAATATTTAGAATATCAACAAATTTTGAATACTGTGATTCAGCAACTAGAAATGTTACCTGACCAGGGCAGCCAACAGTTAAAACAGCGATTGCTCAAAGCAAAAAATTTACCCGTGTTACCTGCCCCTAAATTAGCAGTGCAAGCTGTATTGGGTGGAGCATAATGCAATGAAAGCGATTTTGCTGGCCTATGCCTTTATTGGTTTGTTGTTAATCGCGTTGCTCAGCCTATTGAGTTATGGGTATGGTCCAGGTTATGTCTATCTCCTATGGCGCGATTGGCAGATTCAAAGTAATTTGTGGGTGCTATTTTTTACTTTGGCCCTATTTAGTTTGCTTTTACAGCTCTGTTGGTTAGCTTTGAAACGTTATTTAACCCGCAAGCAACGTGAAACTGAAAGTGTACTCAATTTCAAGAACCTACATCCCTATGAACAGCTTGCCGTGATTTGGTTACTCGATGCGGGACGTGATCAGCAGTCTTTTATTGAACAGATCTTTGCACAGTCTGGTTTATTGAAAGGTGTAATGGCTGCTCGTCTGGCAGTCATGCAAGGTCAGTATGAGCAGGCATTAAAAAGTTTAGAGCAAACGCCTGCGATGGCTTTTGAATTAGTGGAAATACAGCGTATAGAAATTTATTTGATGCAAAAAAATGCTGAGCAGGCATTAACGCATCTAGAGTTTTTAAGTCAGCATGTTTTATCGCCGTGGTTACAGGAGATACAGGTTGCTTATCAGCAGCGTTTAACGGTGCTCTGGGGAATGTTTGCAATCCAACATCCGTGGGCGTATTTGCGTTCGACGCGTTATGGTCATTTAGAAGCGGAAACCAAACAGCTCTGGTTGCAACAGTTATTACAGCAATTTGATCAAGCTTCAATCGATGATTTGCAGGCCTTGCAACAACGCTATCTAGATTTGGGAGAACAAATCGAACAACGTAGCTACGCGACTCGGATGCTCTGGCTGAAGCTCTTGGCCCGGATGCCAGAAATGGCGGCTGCACATGAGCATCTAGCACTGCAGTTGCTGAATGAGCAGTTTAATCAGGAAGTATTTTATCTGTGGTTTCAGCAACAGTTACTTAAACAGCAACCAGATTATATGCGTATAGAAGCCTATATTCAGCAACTTCAAACCCGATATCCAGGTGTACCCGTATTAACTTTTGCCGAATGGTACATTTATGATGCGACAGGCCGTAATGAGGCTGCGGATCAATTATTGGATCGCTATCCTGATAATGTTTTGATGAGTTATTTGCGTATTAAATCAGTGTTAAAAGGTCGAGATGATTTGATTGTGCAGTTAAATTATATCTTTGAAAAAGATGCTAATTTTATAGAAATTAAAATATAATTTGAGTGATTAATAAAAATTATAAGCGATACTGGGTTGGTTGTTTTAATTAAACTAACTGCGTACCTTATGCATATATTTTGTTTTTATATTGTATAAATATGAGAACAGTGTTTATTTTTATAACTTGTTTTATGAATCATTGTTCATTAATTTGGTTGAGTTTTTATATACATTATTGGTCGAACTCTTTACTTGGAAATTTATCGAAATATGAGATACGGCTATGGTTTTACCTATTCTTACCAATGAGAATGAAAAATTAAGATAAATGTTTAGTATTGGAAGGAAAACAGATGAATCTTAAAATTATCTTAATAGTCATTTTTATTTTTGAATAACTAAAAAATAGGAATTCAGATTAAATTAAGCTTTTAAATCATATGGTATTAATTAATCGATGCCATTATTTTTGTTAATTATTGTTATGCATAAAATATTTAACTCTTGATTATTTGATTTAATAAAAATATTATTGCGGTGAAATTGATTTCACCGTGCATAATTATTATGAACTGTATTGGGAGTGTTAACCAAAGATGAAACCGGATTTAAGTAACCTTTCTGTCGATGAATTAAAACGTTTACAGCTTGAAGCTGAAGCTTTAATTGAATCGAAAAAAGATCAAGCAATCGAAGATGCTTATAATCAGATCATGGCAATTGCTGAAAATGTTGGCTTAAGCATCGAACAGATTATGGAAATGGGTGCGCAAAAGCGTAAACAAACCACACGTAAATCTGTAGAGCCTCGCTACCGTAATCGTAATAATCCAGAAGAGACCTGGACTGGTCGTGGGAAACAACCACGCTGGTTGGTTGCTGAACTGGAAAAAGGTGCAAACCTTGAGGACTTTCTGATTTAACCTGGCTGTTTTATCTGTTGACCCTTTTTATTTTAAAAGCCGAGTGGAAACACTGGGCTTTTTTTATTTGTGATGAATTTTATACAATTTAAACTATCTTTGTGCAATTTGCTGTGTACAAACTATGGGATAGTGTCAGATTAAGTTCGACCAGTGTCGTAACAGATCGAACGCAGCACTGTTGCGATAGCATGTTATGATAAATGCAAATCATAAACTGAAAGAGAGTTTCATGACTTGGAAATTGCAAGCAATTACCGGTGAATTTGCGGGGCAGGAAATTAATATTGATCGTGATATGTTGGTCGGACGTCATCAGGATGCTGATATTCTTTTGCAGTCCGCTGAGATTTCACGTCGCCATGCGGCTTTTTTGCTAAAAGAGCAGGGCTTATGGTTGCAGGATTTGAACTCATCGAATGGTACTTTTGTGAATGAAGTCCGTATTCAGAATGAAACTTTGCTGAATAGTGGTGATACCATTCAGTTTGCCAGCCTGAAATTTACAGTTTCTGCAGCAGCTTCAGCCTTAGAGGTGCCAGAAATTGAGATTGAACCTGTTGTTGAAACTACAAAAACCGCGGCAGAGCAGATGGCTGATCAAGGCATGCCGAGTCTGAATGAACGTGTAGCGGAAGTGTCCGTGAATCGTGATGGGATGCCACAGCGTGTTGCTGTACCTAAACCAGCACCAATTCCTGAAGGTATTGATTTAAATGCCAAGACAGAACCAGAGCCGATAGCTATTCCTGAACCTGTGTCTCGTGTTGCGCAGGAAAAAGAACAGCAGAAAAATGCCTCTATCGGCTTAATTACCATTATTAGTTTGGTGATTTTAGCTGTCTTGGCGTGGTTGCTATTAAAGTAACCCATCTAGTGGGCTTAAGGCATGCTTGGGCATGCCTTTATCTTTTTGAGGATGTGTATATGTCAATTGCTCAGTTGGCTCAGCGTGATCTAATTCTGTTTGACCTGGATGGCACGCTGGTTGATTCAGCCGCAGATTTATTTCGGGCGCTCAATATCAGCCTAAACAGCATGCAAATGCCGCTAGTGACTGAAGCGCAGGTACGTGTCTGGGTGGGTAAGGGAGCTGCAAAACTTTGTGAAGCGGCATTGCAACATATCACAGGTAAGGTAGAAGCTTTGCAGCATCAGCAATTGTTGCAAAAGTTTATGCAGGTTTATGCTGCGGATCTCTGTGTAAATACCCAAATTTATCCGGGTGTAGCTGAGTTTCTGGACTATTGTCAGGGACAGCAGCTGAAAATGGCCTGTGTCACCAATAAACCGCGACATTTGGCAGAAGGGCTATTGCAGCAATTAAAGCTTTCGCATTACTTCCAGCTGGTATTGGGAGGTGACAGTCTGCCCCAGAAAAAACCGCACCCATTGCCGTTATTACATAGTGTCGAGGTCTTACACAGTCATCTCCATACGACTTTAATGATTGGTGATTCGAGCAATGATGTTGAAGCTGCACGCCAAGCCGGTATAGATTGTATTGTGGTCAGCTATGGCTATAATCATGGTGAAGATATTTATTGTTGTCAGCCACAACAAGTAATTGATGACTTAAGAGAATTAATCAGTACCTCTCAATAGAGGGGTGTTTCAAATGTGGAAGGAAATAGGAATGCAGCATTGTACGGTTTTTCGATGGCGTCGCTCAGATTCATAACGCGAACATCACTTGATCCATCGAACCCGATTAGAGATTCCCTATGACAACACTTGCACAATTTGAACAGCTTCAACATGCCGGTTATAACACCATTCCGGTTTACCGTCAGCGCTTGGCCGATACCGAAACCCCGTTATCCGTTTTTGCACGTTTAAAAGACCATCCTCAAGCCTATTTATTTGAATCGGTCGAAGGGGGTGAAAACTGGGCGCGCTATTCCATTATTGGTTTGGGTGAGTCCACGATCTTCTCTTGCAATGAAGGCGTACTGACTATCCAGCAACCGGATGGTGAGTTGTTGACTCAGGAGTGTCAGGATCCATTTCAGTTTATCCGTGATTTTCAGCAGCAGTATAAAGTACCGGGTCATGATTTAATTCCGGGTTTACCCAGCTTTACCGGAGGGTTGGTCGGCTATTTTGGCTATGATGCTGTACGTTATATTGAGCCTAAGCTGAAAAATATTCCTGAAGCAGATCCGGTGGGTTTGCCGGATATTTGGATGATGCTGTCCAAGACGGTGATTGTCTTTGATAATTTAAAAGACACGTTATTCCTGATTACCCATGCGGATACTCGTCAACCGAATGCTTATGCTCAGGCAGAGCAAGTGCTGGATCAGATTGAAGCGTTATTGGCACAGCCGGTACGGTTGCAGGCGAAACCACACACCCCGCCGCATTTTGAATCCATGACGGGCAAAGAGAAGTTCATTGCTACGGTCAATAAGGTGAAAGAATACATTCGTGCCGGGGATGTCATGCAGGTAGTGCCAGGGCAGCGTATGGTGTCGGATTTTGATGGTGATCCGATTTCAGTTTACCGTGCCTTACGACATTTGAACCCCTCGCCGTATTTGTTCCTAGTACAAGGACAAACGCTGGAAAACAAGAAGCCATTTTATATCGTGGGTTCCTCACCCGAAATTCTATCTCGCCTGGAAAATGGCATTGCGACGGTACGTCCGATTGCAGGGACTCGCCCACGCGGTAAAACCAAAGAAGAAGATCTGGCGCTGGAAAAAGATTTACTGTCGGATGAAAAAGAAATCGCCGAGCATCTTATGCTGATCGATTTAGGGCGTAATGATGTCGGACGCGTGGCCAAAATTGGTAAAGTGCAAGTCACTGATCAAATGGTGATCGAACGCTACTCGCATGTCATGCATATTGTGTCAAATGTACAGGGAGAAGTGCGTGATGGCATTGATGCACTGGATGTTTTTAAAGCAACCTTCCCAGCAGGTACGCTCTCAGGTGCACCTAAAATTCGTGCCATGGAAATTATTGATGAAGTGGAACCCTTAAAGCGTGGTGTTTTTGGTGGAGCAGTCGGATATTTGGGCTGGCATGGTGAAATGGACATGTCGATTGCCATTCGTACCTGCGTGATTCGTGAAAATAAGGTCTATGTACAGGCAGGTGCAGGGGTGGTTGCAGACTCAAATCCTGAATCTGAGTGGAATGAAACCCAAATAAAAGCTCGCGCAGTGATCAAAGCGGTTGAATTATCATCAAATGGTTTGATTTTATGAGTTTTTAGCGGTTTTTTTTGAAAAACCGCTTGCATGCGCTGAAAGTTTTGCTAAACTGCACACCGTTCCGATACGAAACGTACGAAACGATAGAAAGAGCCGGCATAGCTCAGTTGGTAGAGCAACTGACTTGTAATCAGTAGGTCCACAGTTCGAATCCGTGTGCCGGCACCATCTTCTAGAGTGTGTAAAATCGTAAAGAACTGCACTGAAATAAGTGTGATATGGTGAGATTCCCGAGCGGTCAAAGGGAGCAGACTGTAACTCTGCCGCGTAAGCTTCGAAGGTTCGAATCCTTCTCTCACCACCAACTTTAACTTCGAATGAAGTGTTATTGTACCAACACTGTGCGGGAGTAGCTCAGTTGGTAGAGCGGCAGCCTTCCAAGCTGCATGTCGCGAGTTCGATCCTCGTCTCCCGCTCCATCCGAAGATTATCGCTCTTATAGCTCAGTGGTAGAGCACTCCCTTGGTAAGGGAGAGGTCTCGAGTTCAAATCTCGATAAGAGCTCCAGATATACAGCTTAGTAGTTTTAACTACAAAATTTTTAAAGAAGCAGGCTTTTAAGTCTGCTTTTCAAGTATTAAGCGTCTGATTTTTTTAGGTGATATGTCGGAACTGAGTGGTCTCAGGGTTTTGTTCGACGTAAACGAGGATGATCATCATGGCTAAAGCCAAGTTTGAACGTAATAAACCACACGTAAACGTGGGCACAATCGGTCACGTTGACCATG